>NZ_AOMD01000034.1 GCF_000336915.1 Halococcus saccharolyticus DSM 5350
CTGGAGTACGGCACCGACGTGGCCGAGACCGTCTTCAAGGTCGCCGACGACGTGGACGCGAGCGCGATCGCGTTCACTCCTCGCGAGGGAAGCCGCTGGCTCAAACTCCTCTCGGGCGACACGGCGAACGCGCTGATCAGCGAGAGCGAGCGGCCGGTCGTCGTGCTGCCCGATCACGTAGCCGACGGCGACGCGGGCGCGATCGATGCCGACGCGACCGACAGCGCGGCCGAGGACGGAGGCGGCGGTGGCTGACGAGGAGCTCGCGAAGGACCTCGGCCCGCTCGCAGCACTGACCATCGGCGTCGGCACCATGATCGGCGCGGGGATCTTCGTCCTCCCCGGCCCCGCAGTCGCCGAGGCCGGCCCGCTGGTGGCGGTCGCGTTCGTGCTCGGCGGTGCGATCGCGCTCCTCACTGCCCTCTCGGCCGCCGAACTCGGCACCGCGATGCCGAAAGCCGGCGGAGCGTACTACTACGTCAACCACGCGCTCGGGCCGCTGTTCGGCTCGATCGCGGGCTGGGCGAACTGGATGGGGCTCGCCTTTGCCTCGGCCTTCTACATGTTCGGCTTCGGCCAGTACGTCGGCGAGTTCCTCACGGTTCCGGGGATCGATCTCGGCGTGATCGCGCTCGGACCAGCGAAAGTGATCGCGCTCGTCGGCGCGATCCTGTTCGTCGGGGTGAACTACGTCGGCGCGAAGGAGACCGGCCGGCTCCAGAACGTGATCGTGGTCACGCTCGTGGCGATTCTCACGGTGTTCACCGCCGCCGGCGCGCTGAACGCCGATCTCTCGACGCTCCGGCCGATCGCACCGTTCGGGTACACGCCGCTGCTGCCGACGACCGGACTGATATTCGTCTCGTATCTGGGGTTCGTCCAGATCACTTCGGTCGCCGAAGAGATCAAGGATCCCGGGAAGAACCTGCCGCGGGCGGTGATCGGGAGCGTCGTGATCGTGACCGCGATCTACGCCCTCGTCCTGGTCGTGCTGCTCGCGGTCGTCGAGACCCCGGTCGTCGCGAACAACGAGACCGCGGTGGTCGACGTCGCCCGCTTCCTGCTCGGGCCGGTCGGCGCGGGCGTCCTTCTCTTTGCGGGGCTGCTCGCCACCGCCTCCTCGGCGAACGCCTCGATCCTCGCCTCCTCGCGTATCAACTTCGCGATGGGCCGCGACGGGATCGTGAGCGCGTCGCTCAACGAGATCCACGACCGCTTCGCCACGCCGTACCGCTCGATCGCGGTCACGGGTGCGTTCATCGTGCTGTTCATCGTCTTCGGCGACGTCGAGACCCTCGCGACCGCCGGCAGCACGCTCCACCTCGTGATCTACGGCCTCCTGAACGTCGCGCTGATCGTGATGCGCGAGGCCGATCCCGCGGATTACGAGCCCGATTATCGAGTTCCCTTCTACCCGATCACGCCGGTGCTCGGCGCGCTCATCTCCTTCGCGCTCATCGGGTTCATCGAACCGTTCGTCGTCCTGCTCTCGTTCGCGTTCGTCGTCGGCGCGGCGCTGTGGTACGTCCTCTACGCGCGGACACGGGCGACGAAACAGGGCGTGCTCGGTCAGTACGTCCTCAGTCGCTCGGAGGAGCTCCCGGACCGCGCGATCTCGGCGGCCACCACGGTCCAGCCCGACGGCGGCGACTTCCGGGTGATGGTGCCGCTCGCGAACCCCGAAAACCAGACCGACCTGATCGCGCTCGCGAGCACGGTCGCGAAGCGTCGCGGCGGGCGAGTGGTCGCGGTCCACATCGTGCAAGTGCCGGACCAGACCTCGCTCGCCTCCGGGGCCGAACACGTCGACGAGCTCGACGGCTCCGCCGACCTCCTCGACAGTGCGGAGGCCGATGCCGAGACGTTCGGAGTACCGATCGAGACCCACACCGTGCTCAGCCACCGCTCGTTCGAGGAGATCTTCGACGCCGCGCGCACCTACAGCGCCGATACGGTCGTGATGGGCTGGGGCGAGGATTCCCACGGCGCGCCCGGACGTGCCGAGAGCGCGATCGACGAACTCGCGAGCTCGCTTCCCTGTGATTTCCTCGTTCTCAGGAACCGTGGGTTCGATCCCTCGCGGATCGTGGTCCCCACCGCTGGCGGCCCCGACTCGGCACTCAGCGCCCGGATCGCGACGCTGCTCCAGGCCGAACACGATGCTGAGATCGCACTCCTCCACGTCGCCGACGATCGTGCCGAGGGCGAAGCGTTCCTCGCGGAGTGGGCCGACGAACACGGTCTGAGCGACGCCGAACTCATCGTCGAGACCGGCGACGTCGAGGCGGCGATCGCGCGCGCCGCCGCCGACGCCTCGATGTTGATCGTGGGTGCAACCGAGCGCGGGTTGCTCTCGCGCCTGGTCCGTGGTTCACTCGTGCTCGACGTCGTCAACGAGGTCGAGTGTTCGGTGCTGCTCGCCGAGAGGACCCGCGAACGCGGCCTGCTCGATCGACTGCTGGGCTGATCGACTGTCGCTCATGACTCGTTCCTCTCACCCGTGTCGGCACCGGTTCGTGATCAGCCAGTCGGTTCCACCGCTGGCTCGTAATCGAGAAAGCGCAGTTGCACCGTGACCGGCCGGTCGGTCGCCGCACTGATGCGTTCCTGAAGGGTTTGTGCCAGCGTCGGATACTCGCTGCCGGTGGTGCGACTCAGCGTCACCGTGACCGACACGTCACCGCCGAACAGTTCGCGGGCGCTGTAACTCGAGCTGACGCCGACGAGTTCGAGATCGTCGTACACCGGTTCGTCGATGGTGGTCTGGACTTCGCGGTTGGCCGCACCCTCGAATCCGACGTAGCTCGCAGTCGCCGCGCTCACGACGATCACGCTGACGACGAATCCGAGAACGACCAGCGCGTACGCACCCGTCCGGACCGAAATCGTGAGGTTCTCGCGGACGCTTCTGGTCACCGAATCACGGTAGCCGAGCGCGACCAGCGCGACGTACGCGCTCACGTTGATGAACACCACGTTCATGAACAGGAGGACGAGTGCGCCGGCCACCACGAGGGGTTCGTTCCAGACGGTGCCGATGCCCGCGGTTGCCGCCGAGGGGACGATCGCGGCCGCGACCGCAACCCCGGCGATCGACACCGGGAGGTCGGTCGCGAGCGCGAGCGCACCCGCTGCGCCCGCCGCGAGCGCGACCACGACCGCGAGCAGGCTCGGGGTCAGAAACGCACCGACCTGCTGAACCCGGGTGATCGCGAGCGCCGCCGGCACGAAGAACGTCTCCCGCAGCACGAGGCTCATCGCCACCGCGCCGACGTACGCGACGACGAGCCCCACGAGTTGAGTACCCACGCTGTCGACGACCATCCCACGATCGTCGATGACCGCACCGACCGCGGCCGACAGCGACGATCCGGCGAAGGGGGCGATCACCATCGCACCCACGATGATGATCGCCGAATCGAGTAGGAGGCCTGCGACCGCGACGATCGCCGCGAGCGCCGCAAACGCGATGTAGGTCGCGCGTCCCGGTTCGAGGTTCTCGGCGCGCTCCTTGATCTCGGGGTACGAGACGCCCGACTCGCCTTTCGGCCCCGCGACGTACCGGTCCTCTAGGTCCGCCACGGCCTGGGTGGTCGCGCCCGCGGTCTCGACCTCGCTGATGACGGTGTAGGCGTTCTCGTCGAGGCCCGCATCGTAGAGCAGTTCGAGGATCGGGTCGACCCCGCCGCCGGGAACCGGAATCTCGACGATCACCGCGTCGCGGCCGCTCGCTTCCTCGGACACTAAGTATTCGATGTCGGCGTCGGTCAGCGCCGTCGTGACCGCCTCCCGGGAATCGCTCGGGACGCGGGTCCGTATCTGCCGCACGCTCGCCCCTCGAAACCGAGTGAAATCAACCTTCCGATCGGCACGACCACGAAACGATCGACGGAGGGACGTCGTCGGTGATTACGGCCGGAAGAACTCGATCGCCGCACCCTGGCCGAAGCCGACACACTCGGTGGCGAGGCCGTGGTCGGCGTCGCGTTTTTGCATCTCGTGGAGCAGCGTCACGGGCAGGCGTGCGCCGCTCGCGCCGAGTGGGTGGCCGATCGCGATCGCGCCGCCGTTCACGTTGAATATCTCGTCGTCGATCCCGAGCTCGCGCTGACAGTAGAGTGTCTGGGAGGCGAACGCCTCGTTGAGCTCCACGAGATCGAAGTCGTCGATCGATCCGCCCGTGCGTTCGAGCAGGCCCTCGGTGGCGGGCACGGGGCCGATTCCCATCACCTCGGGGTCGACACCGGCGACGTTGTTCCCGCCGACCTCGGCGAGCACGTCGAGGCCGTGATCCTCCGCGAACGCGCGACTCGTGATGAGGGTCGCGGACGCCCCGTCCGAAATCTGGGAGGCGTTGCCCGGCGTTACCGTCCCCTCCGATTTGAACACGGTGGGAAGATCGGCGAGCACCTCGGGCGTCGTGCCCGGTCGGAGCCCCTCGTCGGTGTCGATGGTCTCCTCACCGGTGTCGATCGGGACGATCTCGTCGTCGAAGCGACCCTCCTCGGTGGCTTCGACCGCACGCTGCTGGGAGCGGGCGGCGTACTCGTCCTGGGCTTCCCGACTGACGTCGTAGCGTTCGGCGACCGCTTCGGCGGTCATTCCCATCGCCAGCGCGGCGATGTTGTACTCTTCGGCCAGCCGAGGATGGATGGTCTCGCGGTTCCCGCCCTGTTTCACCCGGCTCATGCTCTCGACCCCGCCCGCGATGATCGCGTCGCGCTGGCCCGCCCGGATCGCGTCGGAAGCGGAGATCATGGCCTGTGCCGAGGAGGCACACCAGCGGTTGATCGTGGTCGCGGGCACGGACTCGCCCAGATCCGAGAGCAGCGCGATCACCCGCGCGAGGTTGCTGCCCTGCTCGTCGCGCTGCTGGGCACAGCCCCACATCAGGTCGTCCACGTCCTCGCTCCCGATCCCGGTGTCGGCGAGAATCTCGTTGATCAGCGGGATCGAGAGGTCCTCGCTCCTGATGTCGGCGAAGACGCCGTCTTCCTTGCCCTGTGCGGTGCGGTACGCCGCCGCGACGACCGGCGTGGTGTCGGCCATACCGGTTCGTCGTGGTCCTCAATGTTAAACGCACGCAAACCCCGCGTCGTTTGACTCGGGTTCACGCGACAGTCCGGCGAATACTGCCGAGACCCCTGGCAACTATTGGGAAACGACCCACGCTGAGCGGGAGTTCGACGGTCTTATCCCGCCGGACGGCGTATCGAACAGGGAATGAGCAGCCCGGAACTGGACGTCGTCGAATTCCTGCTCACGACACGCGCCTACAACGAGCACCGCGAACGCGACGCCGAGGACCTCCCGCCGCGCTATCGCACCGTCTTCTTCGCCGATGGCGGAATCGAGCGCCCGCTCGCAACGAGCGAGGAGCAGACGGCGGCTGCCACCGGCGTCGACGATCCGTGGGCCGCGGTGTCGGGGCTGATGTTCACCGATCGCGACGACTTCGCCGAGACGCTCTCGCTTTCGGAGCCCGACATGGCCGAGGAGTGGTTCGTCGACCGGATCGACGCCGATCGACTCGCCACGAACCCGACGCTCGCAGCCGTCTTCGAGGAGCGCGAGAACGTCCCCGAAGTCGACTACGAACAGTCACGCGAGGCGAACCGCCCGATGCGCGCCGACCGGGTCTGGATCGACAGCCTCCTCGAAGAGTACTTCGACGACGAGGAAGACGAGGAGATGCTCGATCTCGTCGACGTGCGCGCGCCAGAGGAGGTCGACATGACGCTCGACGACCTCGTGCTCACGGCCGATCAGGAGAACGAGATCGTGAAGATCATGAAGGCGATCGAACACCGCGAGTACCTCGCGGGGATCGGCCTGCGCGAGATCGGGAAGCTACTGCTCGTGGGGCCGCCAGGCACCGGCAAGACCACGACCGCACGGGCGCTCGCCCACGAACTCGATCTCCCGTTCGTGGAGGTCAAGCTCTCGATGGTCACCAGCCAGTATCTCGGCGAAACGGCCAAAAACGTCGAGAAGACCTTCGAGATCGCCAAACGGCTCTCGCCGTGTATCCTGTTCATGGACGAGTTCGACTTCGTGGCAAAGACCCGCAATTCGGACGAGCACGCCGCGCTGAAGCGCGCAGTCAACACCCTGCTCAAGTCGATCGACGAGGTCAGCCTGATCGAGGACGACGTGCTTCTGATCGGCGCGACCAACCACCCCGACCAGCTCGACGCGGCGGCGTGGCGGCGGTTCGACGAGATCGTGAACTTCCCGAAGCCCGACGTCGAGATGCGCGCGGACATCCTCCAGGTCGTCACCCAGGAGATGGACATCGCGGACTTCGACCCCCTCGAACTCGCCGCCGACACCGAGGGCCTGACCGGTAGCGACCTTCGACTGGTGCTTCGGGAGGCGGTGCTCGACGCGCTCACTGAAGAACGCACCACGCTGACCCAGGACGATCTCATGGAGGCGGTCCGGGACTTCGAGGAGCGCGACAGCCTGAAAGATCTCGACATGATCGAGGGCGACCACGACGCCCTCGTCGCGGGCGGCGACATCAGCGCCGATGGTGGCAGCGACACCGACACCACCGACCACAGCCACGATCACGACGCCGACGGCCACACCCACGAACACTGAATGGAGGTCACGCTGCTCGGCACCGGCGACACGACCGGGACTCCGACTGTGGGCTGTGACTGTGACACCTGTACGGCCGCCCGTGAGAGGGGTGTCGAGCGCACTCGGTTTTCCGTTCACGTCCGGAACGAACGCACCGACGAATCGCTGCTTGTCGACCTCAGCCCCGACTTCCGCACCCAGTTTCTCGCCCGCGATGTCGCCCTCCTCGACGCTGCGATCATCACCCACATCCACTTCGACCATCTCGACGGGTTGGGCAACGCTTTTCGGCTGGTTCGCGACCTCCCGGTCGCGGCCGCGAACGAGACCGATCCCGAGACCGGCGAGAGCGTGGCCGACACCGTCCGGCGAAAGTACGACTACCTCGATGCCCTCTCGATCACGGGGCAGGAACCGCTCGAACCGTTCGAGCTGTGTGGGTTCGACGTGACGCTCGTGCCGGTCGACCACCCGCCGCTCGTGTGCTACGGCGCCGTGATCGAGTGCGAGACGGGTGCGAAGCTCTCCATCACCGGCGATACGAACTACGCGATCCCCGACGCGTCCCGCGAACGCCTCGCCGACCCCGACCTCCTGATCGCGGACGCGATCGCCCCGGCGTCGTTCTGCGAACACCACCCGCTCGGCGGCGATCACCACGATTCCGAGGGGGTGCCGCGGACGTTCGGCACCAAACATATGACTCGCGAGGGCGCGCTCGCGCTGGCCGACGAACTCGGCGCGGCGACGACGCGTCTGGTTCACGTCTCGCATTTCTTCTCGGCCGACGAGGCGTTCGATGATCCGCTCGCGGTCGACGGCGAGCGATACCGGCTCTAAGTTCGGTATTACTGTGCCGACGAACTCGATGCCTGGCTCAGGAGGTACACCGCGATCGCGCCGAGCACGAGATCGAGCCCGGCGAGCACGGCGAGCGCCGGCACGAGCGCGTTCCAGATGCCCGAGAAGGCCGTGACGTCGAGCACTGTCATCACGTCCACATCGAGCATCAGCGTGCGGGCGGCGTCCACACCGTAGGTGATCGGGTTGTACCGCGCGAACGTCTGAATCCATTCCGGCAGTGCTTCGAGCGGGAGGAACGCCGAGGAGAGAAAGAGCAGCGGGAACTGGAGCAAGTTCATCGCGATGATGGTCGACTCCTGATCTTTCGTGAGGACCGCGAGACTATTGGAGAGCGAGACGAACCACAGCGAGAACAGGATCCCGACCGCGATGATGCCGAGCGCGCCGACGATCCCGGTGGCGATCTCCGCACCGAGCAGCACCCCCAACCCGAGGATGATGGCGATCTGGGCGGCGATCCGGAGTACCTCGGCGGCGGTCTTCCCTACGAAGACCGCGGTGCGGTTCATCGGCGTGACGAGCACCTTCTCGAACATCCCCTCCTCGATGTCGTTCACGAGTCCGATTCCGGAGGTGATCGCGGCCGCGAGCGAGACCTGAATCACGATCGCCGGCACGAGATAGGTCTCGTAGGAGATCGTGCCGAGGCCACCGCCCTGATTGATCGCGCCGGTCGCGATCTGGCCGAACACCTGGGTGAACAGCACGAGGAAGATGATCGGCTGGGCCAGCGAGACCACGAGCACGAACGGGTTGCGGACGGCCTTGATGTTCCAGCGCTTGAAGTTGACCCACGCGTCGCCGAGAAACGAGTTGCTCGATCGTCGTATCGCGGTCGTCTCGGCCTCGGCTTCGGTTCCGGCCGCCGCTTCGGCGGTTCCGCCGTCCGTCGTGGCCCGCTCTGATTTCTCGTCGACTGGCGGGCTCATCGGTTCGCCTCTCCGCCGGCGGCCGCGGGGCCCGCTTCGGCAGCGCTCGCCTCGTCGACCCCGTCGGTTGCGCCGCTCTCGTCCTCCTCGTCGACCGACTCGCCGGTGATCGCGAGGAACACGTCGTCGAGGGTGGGTGCGCGGATGTTGAACCCCGTTACCGTGAGACCCTCGTCGCGGAGTGCGACGAGCAGATCGGTGCCCGTCTGGCGGGCGCGCCGCGAGGTGACGCTGATTCCCTCGTCGGTTGTCTCGATCGTCGCCTCGCTCTCGAAGAGATCGGAGTCGGCGGCGACCCCGGCCGCGCGCTCGTGAGCGTTCTCGCCGCCGTCGAGGTCGATGTCGAGGATCTCGCCGCCGACCTGCCGTTTCAGCTCCGCCGGCGAACCGGTGGCGACGATCTCACCGTCGAGGATGACCGCGATCCGCTCACAGAGCTGATCGGCCTCCTCCAGATACTGGGTAGTCAGGAAGATCGTCGTTCCCTCCTCGTTGATCCGGCGGAAGTACTCCCAGAGCCGGTTTCTGGCTTTGGGGTCGAGCCCCGTCGTCGGCTCGTCGAGGAACACGAGCGGTGGCTGGTGGACCAGCGCCATCGCAGCGTCGAGACGCTTTTTCATCCCGCCGGAGAATCCTTCGGCCACCTTGTCGGCAGCCTCGGCGAGATCTACGAGATCGAGGAGTTCGTCGATCCGATCGCCTCGCTCGGCCTTCGGCACCCCGTAGGCCTCACAGGCGAAACGGATGTTCTCGCGTGCCGTGAGTTCCTCGTCGACGCTGGTCTCCTGGGCCATGTAGCCGATCGACTCGCGGACGGCCCGCGGCTCGCTCGCGACGTCGAACCCGTTGACCGCGACCGTTCCCGACGTCGGCCGCAACAGCGTCGTGAACGTCTTGATCGCGGTGGTCTTGCCCGCGCCGTTCGGCCCGAGAAAGCCGAAGAACTCCCCCTCGGAAACGTCGAGATCGATCCCTCGAACGGCCTCGGTGCCGTCGGCGTACGTCAGTGTCACCTCCTCGGCGTTGATCGCTCTCATTGTCTCCCTCTCGGTCCGGACGGGCTTAAGCACACTGACCGCTTGGACAGCCAGTGGTCACGCACGGTCGAGTAGCGTTGTTCGGTCGTCCGGCTCGGGCACTGCTCTCTCATTGGAATTTCTCACTTACAGGAACGGTACGGCGAGCGTTGTGGTGACAACGCTGATGACGAACCAACCGGCGAAGTTCCACCACGGTACGCCCCGATGGCGCGGACCCGGCAGATCGTCGGTGTACGTCCAGTGGCCCTCGGCGACCCCGCGGTGGTCGGTGAGGACATCGTACGCCGTGGCGAGCACGCCAGCAGCCACGACCGCCGTCCAGCCGTCGGTCACGAGTAGTGCGATCCGGAACGCGACGTAGACCGCACCCGTCCACCCGAAGAGGACGTAGAGCGGCACGCCGGCGACTTTCGGCCCGATGTGGTGTTCGAGCCAGCCGACGTTGATGACGACTGCCTCGGCGACGAACGCCACGAGAGCTCCCCCGACGAACAAGGCGACCGTCGCGCGCCGTGGCCAGGTGAGGAGCGCATGTGCGAGCGCACCGAGACTGACCGCGACGGTGATCGTCGCGAAACGACGACTACTGGGCATACGTGACCGTTTTCCTGGGTCGGAAAATGTCACACGATTCACCACCGCTCCGTCGACGAACGTCATCTCTCGGGTGCCGTCAGCTGGGCCGCGCCGTCCGTCTCACCGATCGTCGTCCGACGCTCGGAGCGTCGGGAGGACGAACGTCTCGATCGCGTGCTTGGTTCGCCGCGGCGCGTCGTCGTGGCCGAGCGTGATCTTCCGGATGCGGGCGGCGTCGATGGCGTCGTAGAGGAACTGAGCCGTTTCCTCCGGATCGACATCGTGGAAACGACCCTTCTCGATCCCCTCCCGGATCGTCTCGGCGAGGAGGTCGGTGATGAGGCCGATGGTGCGGTCGAGTTGCTCGCGGTAGGCGTCGTTGCGGTGGGCATGCAACCGGAGTTCGAGCAGCGCGGTGTGGAAGTCCCAGAAGTCGAAGGCTGCCTCTTGGGGACCGAACAGCCCTCGGTCGATGAACAGCTCCAAGCGCTCGTCCGGGTCTGCGATCTCGTCGGTCGCTGCCTTCGCCGGATGGGATTCGAGCAAGTAATCCAGCAGCGCGACGATGAGCTCCTGTTTGGTGTCGTAGTGATAATGGAGGAGTGATCGGCTCTTTGCGAACTCCTCGGCGATCTCGCGGGTCGTCAGGTCGGCGTATCCGTGTTTGCAGAACGCACGGTAGGTCGCCTGCATGATGGCTTCATAGGTCTCGGGCGGAGGGGCAGGGCGGTCGGGGGCGTCCGGTTCGGCCATGGGTCGTCCTATCGAAACTCGTCGATCCGTGAGTAAGAGGATTGCTATGGCTCCGTGTCGCTCGTGGCGACGGTCGATGGTCGCCGATCACCCCAGTGAATTGGAGGTACTTGCCAAATATGAGGAACTGGCGCTCCGAAGGTCGATTACGCGGGAGTTCGTTTTAGAGGATATCCTTTTGTACGACACTTTCTCATCTATACACCTATGTAACAAACCATCCTACTTACCCACCCAGCGTCCTAGTCAAAGTAAACACAAAGAGAGCGCTGAAAAAGGGTAGTACATACACGATCGACGATAACGGAATCTCAGAAATCGATAGAACAGTCCCAACCACCAAGGCAAATAGGATCAGAACTCGATATGGTCTTTCACCGTAACCGCATGTCAATAGATACAATCGGTTAGATATAAAATTAAACAAATCTGATATTCCTTCCTTGTTTTCCCAGTAGACACTACCCCGATGGTAGATCTCTCGATAGTGAAACTCTGATCCTGACTCTATATCGCCTGCTTGGTACGCTGCATTTTTCGCCTTAAGAAAGGTCTCTTCATACTCTGAATGTGGTATTTGCTGCTCGCTAAAACTTGAAACAGATACTATATCCCAATTCGCTTCGCTCAGCTTTCGCTTATATGCAGCAAAATCAAAACCTTCGAAAGAAGTTTTCAAGAATCGATAATGTGATAATAGATCCTCTGTTCCGTGAGGCTCTAGTTTTACGTCACCAACAGTTGATTTTTCCAGATCAAAAACCAGATTAGAGCAATTGAGGGTACCCGCTGAGACCGCTGATTGACTCAGATCAAATTCAGTCACATATTCCTGGTTTTCACCCACCGCCTGTATTGACAAATGGTGAATGTCTGAACATTTCATTGATGCCTGTTGAGGGTATTGGTTTCCGCCTAGTTCGGCCTCTCCTTCTATGCTGGCTGAGTCTATAGAAAATTCAGATGATATGTTTGCATCCTCTATACTGACCGCACCTTCAATCTCAAGCCCGTCAAAGGAGGCTCCTTTGCGAAAGTCGGCGGAAGATATGTTGAGTTCGCCTCCGATATAGGCATTTTCTAAGGTACACACGTGCTCAAAGATGGTTCCTGGCGGATCATCATCTTCCCGATATGTTTCCATGAAACTATTAACTGGTTCGTTTTCGAGGGGTTCAGTGAAATCCAGGCCGTTGTTACTTTCTATTTCATCAAAAGAAACATCATCATAAAAATAAGCGCCGTTGAAACTTGCTGAGTCAAATGAACATTGATCAAATGAGACAGGCTCCCTAAACTGCGCACCACCAAATGTGATGGTGGAAAAATCGCTATTTTCAAATTCTATGGGTCCAAAAAATGATGTTCTCCCGAACCACGCTACACGGGCGTTACTAGCGTTAAGGCCCGAAAGCAAATTATTGTTCCCATAGAAGGTGGCGTCCGTGAACCAAAGTTCGTCTTCAAACGTAGAACCCACAAGAGCAACTTGACCATGGAAAGTAGCACGCGCGAATATAGTCTCGCCTTTGAAATCTCCAGGCCATATCATGGTTTGCCCATTCACAACGGTATCGCAAAAATTCATCTCGTTCATCACTGATGAGTTGGACATATCTATAGACCCAAATTCGGAGCCACGGAAATCTATGGGATAGTTATCTTGTGGAGATAACGTGGTATAGGTCAGATCAAGAGTCCCAAACTTGGACTCGATGAATTGCTTTTTCCGCCTATTGTTTTGATAGTAGTCGGCAGAATTAGTGTCACTATTTACTAACTTAACTAATCTCTCGGCAACCAGCTGCTCGCTCTTATTTTTAGGCGGAAGGTGGAATATGCAGAGTTCGTTCTGTTGGTGGGATGGGTGCGGGCATCTCCAAGTTTCGTCCTCGATGTCTCCCCACCTCTCTCTGACTTCTGTGTTAAAGGTGCACTGCTTATTTTTCCCCATACCGCGTCTGTCTTATCAGCGAGGTCAGTGACCACTTCTATTTATCGATGGCTGTTTATATAGAATATATCACAATTTGGGTACGTGCTGGGTTGTACGGGCTCTTATTCTATTCAGACGATTTATGGCAAGAATTGTATTCGTATTCAACCTGTGAACTGGTGGTACTCCATGCCGGGCTGCTTGAGCTCGTTGTGCTTGCGTTCGAGGAACGAGTAGACCGCGCCGTGTGGCGCGCCATCGAGCAGCATCTCGACCGCGCTCCGCACGACCTCGACCTGCTGGGGCGCTCCGATCGCACCGACCGTCGTGCCGTAGATCACGACTTCCGCCCCGGTGAGCTCGGCCATCAGCTCGCGGGTCCGGCCGTTCTCGCCGATCAGTCGCCCTTTCTTGCGTTCGAGGTCGTTCTTGTTCCTGGTTGCGGCGTCGACATCGACGAGTTCGAGCATCATCATCTCGTCGTCGAGCAGCGCCAGCGCGTCCTCCGGTGCGAACCCGCGGCCGATCGCTTCGACGATCTCGGGGCCTTTCAGCCCCAGCATGGGGTCACCGACCGACTCGATCGCGACCGCGCCGGTTTCGGAATCGATATCGAGACGGACCTCTGCGCGCTCTTCGATCTCGCGCATTGTCGCACCGCCCTCGCCGATCAACACGCCGATACGGTCCTGCGGAATCTTCACGTGTTGCATGCGTCCGCTACGGAGCCGCGCGATTTGAACGCTTCGCACGCGTCCGCACCTCTGCGTCAGATGTCGCGTGCGTACGTAACCGCCGCCCGCGTTTCGCCGAAGAGATCGTCCTCGCCCGTTTCGGCGACCTCGAATCCCTGAGACTCGTAGAACGATCGTCCGACCGTGTTCGCCGCGAGCACCCGGACCGTGACGCGGGACGCTCCTCGCTCTCGAAGTGCGTCGAGTTCGCGCTCGAACAGTCGCGTTCCGATCCCCTCGCCCCACCAGTCGGGATCGACGTAGAACGTCCAGACTGCGCCGCGTTCGCGCTCGTTCGTGTCGGGGATCCCGCCGCCGACGTAGCCGACGACCTGCTCCTCGACGGCTCGTGGGTCGGTCCGCTCCCCGCTCACGCTACCCGAGACGTCGCCCGTCTCACACGCGACGAAGTGAGCGACGTCCCCGCGGGTGATCTGTTCGCGAACCCTTTCGCTCGCGTACCACTCGTCCATCGCGCGGTCGATGGTTCCTTCGGCGAGAAAGTCGCCGTAGGCGGCCGCCCAGCCGCGGCGCGCGACTCGCTGGATCCCGGCCACGTCCACGGGTGTCGACTGGCGGACCGTGACGCCGGCCATGTTCGCCTCTCGAGACGTTTGCGCTTCAGCCTTTCCCGGGATCAACCGTCGTCACGCCGCTTCCGAGCCCGGCCGCGGTGAGCGCACGCTCACGTTCTGTAGCGGTCAGTCGGTAGGGTGCGAGCACGTCGTCGAGGTCGGCGTCGCTCGGTCGCCTGGCCTGATGGGCGTCGAGGAAGTCCGCGATACGGTCGGCGGCGTGAGCCTTGAGTTCGCCGCTCAGCAACTCTCCAGCCCGGTACTCGCGCGCGAGTCGTTCAATCGCGTCGTCGTCTGGCTCGAAGAACACTCTGAGAAGCTGATAGGCCACGTCCACCTCGGGCTCGCCGCCGTGCTCGCGGTGGGCTTCCCTGTCCGTCCGCCCGCCGGAGTACGCCTGACCGAGCTTCTCGTGGACCGTCTCGCGATCGTCCGTGAGGTGGATGGTCGGTGTGTCGTCCGAGGAGCTCATCTTTCCCGGTCCTTCCAACCCGGGCAAAAACTTCGAGAGCAGCGCGCCAGGCTTCTCGACCGGGAAGCGCTCCTTCGCGGCGACGTCGCGCGCGAGCCGGACGTGGGGGTCCTGATCGACTGCGATCGGTACGGTGGTGGCGTGCGGGCCCTCGACGAACTGCGGCAGCACGAGGTGCGTCGCCTGGACCGCCGGGTAGAACCCCATCCCGACGTTCGCGGGCTCGCCGTACACCGCGTCGCGCGCCGCGGGTGTGATCCGTTCGGCGAGCGCGGTCGCGAGCGGATACACGACATCGGCGTCGGCGGTGTCGATCACGAACCGCGTCCGCTCGGGATCGAATCCCACCGCGACGAGATCGCGCAGGTTCTCGCGGGTGTACTCGCGAGTCTCCGCGAGACTCTGGTCCCGGCTGAGATACTTCTCGTCGTCTGAGAGCGGGACGTAGACGGTCGCGCCGGTTTCGGCCTGGAGCCACTTTGCGAAGTAGAAAGTGACCGCGTGGCCGACGTGCATCGGTCCCGACGGGCCGACACCCGTGACGATCGACAGCCGTTCGTCGCTCTCGATCGCACCGAGAAGCCGGTCGACATCGCGGCCGGCGTAGTAGATCCCGCGTCGGAGCAGCGGGTGCAACGGTTGCGGAAATCGCTTCACCTGATCGTCGGTCAGCGCGTCAGCACCGAACCGATCGAGAAGCTTTCCGTAGTCGACCTCGCCGACGACCCCATCCGGCGTCACGCTGTTCTCGGGTTCGTCGGTGTCGTCTCCGCTGGTACCGACTTCGTCGGTGTCGGCCACATCGGTGTCGTCGGTTCGTCGCGCTGTTCGATCCGTCGTATTCGCGTTGGTGTCGTCCATCGTGTCCTGGTGCTCTGGATAGTCAGTAGCGGTGCGGCAGAAGGCGGCGAACGGAGGGAGCACCAGGCCGCAGCCTGCGGGGTTAGGCCACCGCAGGGGAGCGGGCTGGACTGTCCGCTGGCGAAGGGACACGCCAGCGCCAGCGGACAGCGATCATCGTCCGCAGTCACGCCGTCGGTCAGAAAAGCCCTTTCGGTCACTCGACGGCGAGCACCGAGAGCGCGTCGTCGACGGTGAGTGTCAGTCGGTCGTCGCCGGCGGTGTAGACGACGCTCACCTGAAGCGGGTCTTCCGAACGGATGTCGGTGGAGTCCCCATCGACCGCGACGAACCGCCAGAGTGGGACCTCGCGCACGTCGATGTCGTGGCCGCGGTGGAAGGCGACCACGTCGGGATGATCGAGAAACGTGGTGCCGAGATCGGCCGTGATTGACTCCCCGCACCGTTCACACTCGTACTCGACCAGCGGGATCCGGGGCCGGTCGGTGGCGTCCTGGGATGGTGTCTCGACCGCGACCCGTCGGCGAATCTGTCCTTCGCACGTCGTGCAGAACCCTTCGTTGGCCTGCCGAACAGTGGTTCGTGCGTACCGTTCGGTCACTTCAGGGAGTTGCTCGTGGTCGTAGCCCGCGAACACCCCGGGTGGAACGTCGATCTGGATGGAGACGGTGTCACAGTCCGCACAGGCCATCTCCACCCGTTCGTCCTCGTAGTGGAAGGTCATCGCGCCGTCGCAGAGCGGACACGCCTGATCCATCGGCATCGACTCGACTGAGCCGGTCTGGGTGTACGCCCCCGAGAGGAGCGCCCCGACGACGCGGGAGCCGGCGAGACGCAGTCGGTACCCGTCGTCGTCTTTCGTCACGAACCGATCCCGCAGCTTCGAGAGGTGGTAGTTGAACCGGCCGGAGTCGGCGACCCCGACTGCCGTCCGGAGCTCCGAGAACGTCGCGGTGTGATCGTCGGCCGCCCAGAGCGCTTCGAGCACCGCGACGCGGACCGGATCGGCGAGGGCGGCGAACGCCTTCGCCGGCGGCACTTCCTCCTCGACGGGGGATTCGCTCATGAGTCCGGGTGGACCGCGGCGTGACAAAACGCTGTCGTCCATCCGTCGCGGGCGATTCGTCCCTCGACGCTCCACGCCGCTTATATCGGGGCCGTCCAACCGGTGGACAATGACCGATCAGGACCTCATCGATGCGCTTCGGGCGGCCGATGCCGTCGAGTTCGGCGAGTTCGAACTCTCTCACGGCGGGACGAGCGAGTACTACGTCGACAAGTACCGCTTCGAGACCGACCCACACTGCCTCTCGACGATCGCCGCGGCGTTCGCCGAGCGACTCGACGAGTCGAAACTCGCGGGCGTCGCGCTCGGGGCCGTCCCGTTGGTCGCCGCGACGAGCGTCGAGACCGACACACCGTACGTGATCGTGCGGAAGGAAGCGAAGGAGTACGGCACCGGGAACCGGATCGAGGGCGAGCTGGCCGAGGGGGAAGGGGTGGTCGTGCTCGAAGACATCGCTACCACCGGGAAAAGCGCGCTGTCGGCCGTCCGCGCACTCCGAGAAGCCGGCGCGAGCGTCGATCGGGTGCTCGTGGTCGTCGACCGCGAGGAGGGCGCACGTGAGACACTCGCTGAGGAGGACGTCGAACTCACATCGCTCGTGACCGCCTCCGCGCTGCTCGACGACGCCTGATCGTCCGGAGGATCACAAACGCTTCAACCGCCGGACGGTGTCTCGAAACATGGACCTCCCGCCACGGCGCTGGCTCGTTCGCGGCGTTCTCGGGCTCGTGGTGGGGTCACTCGTGGTCGTCGCGGCCGTTTCGGCGGTCGCCTACGAGCCGCCATCGCTAGGTTCCGGAGCGGTCGAGCAGCCCGCGAACGGATCGACGATCGTCAGCGTCCAGGGCTTTCACTTTCGGGGCGTCGGTAACGCGAAGAAGCCGGCACGGCTGGCTTCGGCCGGGCCGCGCGCCACAACCGAGTGGGTCTACGACGGCTCGAAGCGGAACGCGCGGTGGTTCTACGACGTCGATCCGCTTTCCAACGGCAACCTGCTGGTGACGTCGACGGTACCGAACGAGACGGTGGTGTTCGAACTCGACCCCCATACTCAAAAACGGGTCTGGACTGAGCGCTTCGACGCCGAGGACACCCACGACGTCGACCTGATCAACGGCGATCAGCTCCTCGTCGCCAACATGCGCGAGTACAACGGGAGCACTGGCGTGAGCAACGATCGACTGTTCGTCTACGATCGGGGGAGCGACGAGATCGTCTGGGAGTGGTACTTCAAGAACCACTTCCCGAACGCGACCGATGGCGGTTTCTCGGCAGACTGGTCACACGTCAACGACGTCGACAAGATCGGTGACGGGAAGTACCTCGCTTCGCCGCGGAACTTCGACCAGGCGATCGTGATCGACCGCTTGACCGGGAACATCACGATGCGACTTGGGCGGGACGGCCAGTTGGGAACGCTGTTCGAGCAGCACAACCCCGACTACCTCGAAAGCGAGAACGGTACCCCGACGATTCTCGTGGCCGACTCGGAGAACGACCGGATCGTGGAGTACGTGCGGACCAACGATTCGGGGAACGAGAGAGAGTGGGAACGGGCGTGGGAGCTGTCGGGCGGGTTCAACTGGCCGCGCGACGCCGATCGACTGCCCAACGGCAACACCCTCGTCACGGACACGCTCAACCATCGCGTGGTCGAGGTCACGCCGACGGGTGAGGTGGTTTGGGAGTACTACGCGCCGTGGGCACCGTACGACGCAGAGCGTCTCAGTGCGGCTGGGGCGGCCGGAGCGAACGGCACGAACAGTTCGAACGCAACGAACGCCTCGATCGGTGGGTCGAACGGCCCCACGATGACCGACCTGAACGCCACCGGGAGCTACGAAGTCTCGGGCGGTGCCGGGGAGGCGCGGCCCGACGACGGCCAGTTCTCGACGTGGGTCGCGTCGGTGGCTGCGGGGACCCCGGTCGGGTCGATGGTCGAGTCCGCTGCCGAGCGCTACACCCACATCACGCCCTTTTTCCGGCCGGTGTGGCTGTCGAGCTGGGCGTTCGCTGCCCTTCTCGGCGCGGCGCTCGTCGCGTTCCCGTGGGCGTTCGGCGAGGGACTCTACCACCGTGAGCGCATCCGCCGCGCGGCCGGTCGCGCCCGATCACGGCTGTCACGGTGACTGTGGCTGGGCGAGAGAGATGCACACCACCGGAGGCCTCTTGAATCCACGCTGCCTACTGACTGGTGATGTCGAACCTCGAACTCTACGAGCTGGAAGGCTGTCCGTACTGTGCGAAGGTGAAGGACAAGCTCGCCGATCTCGATCTCGAATACGACTCGCACATGGTGCCGAGCTCTCACAGCGAACGCACCGAAGTCGAAGAAGTCAGCGGGCAGACCGGCGTGCCCGTCCTCGTCGATCACGAACACGGCGTCGATGGGATGTCCGAATCCGATGACATCGTGGCGTATCTCGACGAGACCTACGGCCAGAGCGCGGCGTAGACCGTCCGTTTCCGATTTTCACTGTTCGCTTTCGCACCGTCGATAGCGACCCGGCTGCGGTGTGGTCCTGGTGGATGAAGGGTGAGCGAGTGAAACGAGCGAGGGCTTCAGTAGTGCTGGACGGTGGCGGAACAGTTGCGGAGGGATCGGCGATCGTACCGCGAGTGAGCGACCGCAGGGAGCGAACGAGCGGGTGTTTTTGGTCCAGATTTTTGCGAGTAGCGAGGGACGCTTCGCGTCCCTCGTACCGTGCGAACGGGCGCTTCGCGCCCGTGAGCAGAGAGTGGTGCCCGCAGCACGAGCGGAGCGAGCGCGAGGACACTCGACGAAGTAAAAAGGTGGGTTCTAGATATAGGTGAACCACTCGTCGTGGTCGTCGGTCCGGCGCTCGACCACCTCGAAGAAGCGCGACTGGAGCTCCTCGGTGATGGGGCCGCGTTCGCCAGCGCCGATCGTGACGTCGTCGACGGTCTTGATCGGGGTGACCTCGGCCGCCGAGCCGGTGAAGAACAGCTCGTCGGCGGTGTAGAGCTCGCCGCGGCTGATCGCCGACTCCTCGTGGACCTCGTAGCCCGCCTCCTCGGCGAGCTCGATCACGGTCTGGCGGGTGATACCATCGAGGATCGACTCGGCGAGACCGGGCGTGTAGATCGCGTCGTCACGAACCAGAAAGAGGTTCTCGCCGGGACCTTCGGCGACGTTGCCTTCCTTGTTCAGCACGATCGCCTCGACGTAGCCGTTCCGTCGGGCTTCCTCGCCGGCGAGCATCGAATTGACGTACAAACCCGTGGTCTTCGCGTTCGTCGGGATCTGGCTGGAGGCGTGTTTGCGCCAGGAGGACACCATCACGTCGACGCCGTTTTCGAGCGCATCCTCGCCGAGATACGTGCCCCACGGCCAGCACGCGATCGCGACCCGAGTGGGGCAGTCCTGGGGACTCACGCCGAGCGTGTTGTACCCGTAGAACGCGATCGGACGGATGTAACACGACTGGAGGTTCTGGCGCTCGATGAGTTCGTGGGTGGCGTCGGTGAGCTCCTCTCGGGAGAACTCGATGTCCATGTCGTATGGCTTCGCGGAGTCGTAGAACCGATCGAGGTGCTCGTCCCACCGGAAGATCGCCGGCCCTTGCTCGGTGTCGTAACACCGGACGCCCTCGAACACGCCCGAGCCGTAGTGGAGCCCGTGGGTCAGCACGTGGATCTGGGCGTCGTCCCAGTCGACGAACTCGCCGTCCATCCAGATCGTGTCGACATCCATGTCGTCGAAGCCGCTCATACCCGAAGGATCGATCGGCCACATCTTAAAACCACGAGTGACGGTTCGGGCAACGCTTGCCGGTCCACGACGCACCAAAAATTCCCTACAATAATTTAATCGAGTGTCTTAATTACCTCGGAGAATTACTGGGTATCGATGAGTGATTTCGCACCGCTCGAGTACGGGGAGATCGAGCCGTCGCGGCGGCCGAGTCTCGCCGAGGCGCTCGTGCCGGTCGCCGCGGTCGTCCTCGCCCTCGGGATCGGGTCGGGCTATCTCGGCCTCGCGCCGCACGGACCGCTGCTCTGGGCCATCGCGTTCACCGGGCTGTTCGCCAGATATCGCCTGGGCTACGACTGGGAGGGCGTCTACGACGCCGCCGCGAGCGGCCTCCGGATGGGGCTGCAAGCGATCCTGATCCTGTTCGTGATCTACGGGCTCATCGCGACGTGGACGAGCGCCGGGACGATTCCAGGACTGATGTACTACGGGCTTGGCCTGCTCTCGCCGACGGTCTTTCTCCCTGTCGCAGCGGTCCTCGCCGCGATCGTGGCCTTCGCGGTCGGCTCCTCGTGGACCACTGTGGGAACGCTCGGAGTGGCCTTCCTCGGGATCGGTGAAGGGCTCGGCATCCCCGCACCGATGACCGCGGGCGCGATCGTCTCCGGGGCGTATGCCGGCGACAAGCAGAGCCCACTCTCGGATACGACGAATCTCGCGGCCGCGGTCACCGACACCGACCTCTACGACCACATCACCGCGATGCGACTCGGCACGCTCGTCGCATTCGGCCTCTCGGTGCTCGCGTACGCTGCGCTCGGCGTGATCGCCGTTTCGGGCGCGGGCGCGAACGTCGCCGCGATCAGCGATCCGCTCGCCGCGACGTACGCCCTCGGCCCGCTCGTCTTCCTTCCACTGCTGGTCACGTTCGGACTCGCGATCGCCGGCTATCCGGCGCTCCCGGCGCTGGTCGCGGGTGTCTTCGCCGGCGCGCTCACCACAACCGTCGCCCAGGGCGCGTCGTTCACCCGTGCGTGGGAGGTGTTCCTGAACGGTACCGCCCCGGAGACGGGTAGTGAAGTCGTGAACGGCCTGCTCGCGACCGGCGGGATCGCCGGCTCGGCGTGGACCATCGCGGTCGTCGTCGCCGCGCTCTCGCTCGGTGGCCTGCTCGAACGCACGGGAATCTTGGCGACGCTCGCACACCACCTCGCGGCGGCGATCCGATCGCCAGGCTCGCTCGTGGCGGGCACCGGCGTCGCCGCGATGGCGACGAACGCGTTCTCGGCCCAGCAGTACATGAGCATCGTCGTGCCCGGGATGAGTCTCCGGAGCCTCTACGACGAGTACGACCTCCCGACGACCGACCTCTCACGTGCGGTTGAGGCTGCCGGCACGCCTTCGGGGCCACTCTTCCCGTGGCACGCCGGCGCGGTGTACATGGCGGGCGTGCTCGGCTTCGCGACCTCGTGGGCGTTCGTCCCGTACTACTTCTTCGGCTTTCTCTCGCCGCTCGCGCTGTTCGTGATGGCGTACACAGGCCACGGCGTGACGCGGTCGACCGCGGGGGCTGACGCCGCAGCGCCCGCCGACGACTAATCGGCGAGCCAATCGACGAGCGCCGCACCCTCGACGTAGACGAGATCGTGCTCCTTGGCGTACGCCTCGGCGTCCGCCGGCGCGAGCGCACCGCCCGCATCGTCGAGCATCTCACAGACCACGGCCGCGGGCGGACAGTCCGCGGCCGCCGCGAGCGCGAGCGCGAGTTCGGTGTGGCCACGGCGTTCGGCGAGGAGGCCGGGTGCACCGCGGAGGAGGTGGACGTGACCGGGCACGCGAAACGTCGCGGCGAAGTCGGTGTCGTCCGGTGCGGCGGCCGCCCGGCCGAGTGCGGCGATCGTCAGCGCCCGATCGTCGTCGGTGATTCCTGTGTACGTGTCGCGGTGGTTCACCGTGAGCGAGAAGGAGGAGCGATCGCCGTAGGCCAGTTCGTCGCCGTCGGCTGCCGGGTGGTCGACGATCTCGCGGGCGAAGGGAAGGTCGAACGCGCTCGCCACCGTATCGGAAAGCGCGACACAGACGAGACCACCAGCGTCGTTGCGGAGCCGGGCGACCGCGTCGGACGTGATTGCGCTGGCAGGGTAGATCAGGTCGGTCTCGCCCTCGCGGTCGGCGGCGTCGTGGACGAGGACGGGGTCGCCGCGCGCGAACGCCGCGATCGCGCGGTCGGCGGGTTCGGCGGTGTCACCCGCGTCGGCAGCGCGTTCGGTCGTCCGCGAGGTCACGTTTCACCCTCGATTCGGACGGTCACGCGATCCCCGTCGTCGAGGTCGAGCGTCTCGCGGAGCTTGTCGGAGGCGATCACTTCGAGCTGGTCGTCGTCGTGGTGGGTACGCTCGGGCGCGATGACGTGGGCACGATCGTCGGCCTCGTCCGATGCCTCGACGGTCGCCGGATAGCAGACGGCGGGGCCGTAGGTGCGGTCGTCGTCCTCCCAGCCGTCGATCCCGATCGGCTCGATCCCGGCAAGCGCCGTGCGCGACCGAATGCTCTCGTCGGTGAGATCGACGTTCAGTGTCCCGGGGAACGGTTCGTAGCCGAGTCGTTCCTCGAACTGCTCGGCGTAGCCAGGCAGCGTGATGTAGTGGCGACCCTCGCCCATCCCGCCGGTGACGCTCCCGACGAGTTCGACCGTGAGTCCCTCCTCAAAGATGCGTCGGTAGGCGGCGTATGCCTCGCGGAGTTCGCGCTCGCCCGACGGCGTGATCGCAACCCACTGGCCGTCGTTCACAGTCTCGCGCGTGAGGAGGTCGGCGTCGTCGAGTCGCTGGAGCCGGCGGGAGGCGGTCTGGTTCGAGGCGTCGAGAGAGGCTGCGAGGTTCGCGCACGAAACCTTGACCTCGCCGTCGAGTGCGCCGCGGAGCGCCAGCAGCTTCAGCGTGGCGCGCTCGTCGTTCCCGACTGCGCGCTCGGTTGCCGTCGACATAACTCCAACTCGAAGCCCGTCCCGCATAAGCGTACCGAACGCGTTACGCGTAACAATATCGTGATGGCATCCTCTTCCAAATCCGTGACGTGATCGGACGATGGCACGGGCGGCGGGTAAACCCGTCGGCTCAAGCACTTCATGGACCGATGCTATCGGTGAAGTCGTTGCGCTCGACAGCAGGCGATTCGCAGGCTCGTGAATGGGTTCCGACGGCCGGACATCCCACCGGCAGTAGAGTTATGCGCCGTCCACGTCAGTACCCGACGATGGTCGACGACGACCGAGCGGACGACGACCCCACGGAACGGGTACCGTCGCTCGACGCGATGGAGTCGTGGTCCGATGTCTCCCGGCACGTCCTGAACAGCTACGTCGAGGCCAACCGAGCGATCATGGCGGGGCTGGGTCTCGAACGCCCGACCGGGCCGGACGAGCGGATCACGGCCCCGATCGCGGAGCTTTCGTACGTGACGGCAGGCTGGTCGTTCGAGCGGTCGGCCGATAGCCGTGCGGCGCTCGGCGTCGGCGACTACGTCCGGTTTTCGAAGCCGGTCCACGACGGCGATGTCCACGCGTTCGCTCAGGCCAGCGGCGATACCAACCGACTCCATCTCGACGATGGGTTCGCCGCGACGACGCGTTTCGGCGGCCGGATCGCCCACGGCACGCTGGTCTCGGGGCTGATCAGCGCCGCACTCGCCCGCCTTCCCGGACTCACCATCTACCTCTCTCAGAACGTCGAGTACCGCGGCCCGGTGGAGATCGGCGAGACCGTGACCGCCGAGTGCGAGATCGTCGAAGATCTCGGCGACGACCAGTACCGGCTGACGACCGCGGTCGAGAGCGACGAGGGCGAGACAGTGATCGACGGCGAGGCGGTGGTCCTGATCGACGAACTCCCCGACGACTGAAACCCGCCGACGACGAGGGCGCAACAAGACCTATTGATGCGCTCGTGACGTTCTTCGCACCGGGGGTGCGTAGACACGGCGCGAGCGCGCGGCGACCCTGCCTGGGCGAACCCAACACTCCTATATCGGCCGCCGAGAAACGCCTCGGTATGTTCCTCTCGCTTCGCGACGACGTCGCCGACGCGCTCTCCGCGGCGCTCGCGACGCTCGACGTGCCGGGGACGGATCTCGGTATCGAGGAGCCTCCCGAGAACGTCGACGCCGCACTCGCCTCTAGTGTGGCCTTCCGGCTGGCCGCAGAGCGCGGCGCACCCCCGCCCCAGGTCGCCCAGGAGGTCGCCGACGCGCTCGACACCGCGGGCTACGAGTATCTCGATCGGGTCTCTCTCGCGGGGCCGTACGTCAACTTCCACCCCAGCGAGGCGTACTACGACGACACACTCGCGGCCGCCGGCGACAACGGCTATGGCCGACTCGACCCGAAGGACGAGTCGGTCGTGGTCGAACACACTAGCGCGAATCCTACCGGCCCCGTCCACGTTGGCCGGGCGCGCAACCCCATCATCGGCGACGCGGTCGCGAACGTCCTTGACTTCGCTGGCTACGACGTCACCCGCCATTACTACGTCAACGACGCCGGCCGCCAGATGGCGGTGTTCACGTGGGCCTACGAGACCTTCGAGGAAGACGAACTTCCCGAACCGGAACGACCACGTGCGGACTACGATCTCGTGCGCTACTACCGGAAGGGCAACGAGTTCCTCGAAGAGGTGAGCGAGGCCGAGCGCAGGGTAGCCGAGGACGAGATCCAATCGATCCTCCAGGGGCTCGAAGACGGCGACGAGGCGACTTTCGAGCGGGTGAACGAGGTCGTCGAACCGATGCTCGGTGGGATGAGCTCGTCGCTCGAACGACTGCCCGTGACGTACGACGAGTTCGTCCGCGAGACGCGGTTCATGCGCAGCGGCGCGACCGACGACGTGATCGAGCGGCTCCAAGACACCGAGAACGCGGTCTACGAAGAGGACGCGTGGCAGCTCGATCTTCCCGACTTCGAGAAGAAGCTGGTCTTCCTCCGATCCGACGGGACGAGCCTCTACACCACCCGCGACCTCGCCCACCACGAGTGGAAATTCGACAACTTCGATCACGCGGTCACGGTGCTCGGCGAGGACCACAAGCTCCAGGCCGAACAGCTCCGGGGGGCGCTCGACCTGCTCGGTAACGATACCGACCAGCTTCGCTCCGTGTATTACTCGTGGGTCAACCTCCCGGAGGGCGGCATGAGTACCCGTGCGGGCACCGGCGTCGATCTCGACGACCTGCTCGACGAGTCGATCGACCGCGCGCGCGAGGAGGTCGAATCCCGGCTCGAAAGTCGGATCCGCGACGACGATCTCACCGAGAACGATGTCGAGCGGATCGCCCGCCAGGTCGGCCTTGGTGCGGTCCGATACGACATCGTCTCCAAACAGCCCACGAAGGCGATCACTTTCGAGTGGGACCGTGCGCTCGACTTCGAGGCTCAGTCCGCGCCGTACGTCCAGTACGTCCACGCCCGGACCTGTGGGATCCTCGCGGAGGCCGACGGGGTTCCAGCTCTCGATGGTGTGGACGCGAGCACGCTCACGACGCCCGAAGAGCGCGCGCTGCTCGACGTGATCGCGCGGTTCCCGGCAGTCGTCGAGAGCGCGGCCGACGAACTCGCCCCTCACGTCGTCGCCACCTACACCCGCGAGTTCGCCGAACGGTTCAACGCTTTCTACCGCGAGTGTCCCGTACTCGACGCCGAGGGCGAGACCCGCACGGCGCGGCTCGCCCTCGTCGCCGCCGCCAGGACCACGATGGCGAACGCACTCGGCCTCCTCGGGGTGGCTGCACCCGAATCGATGTGAACTCCCGAGGGAACGAGTCTGCGTGAGCGATCCTATCACTTGATTCGAGAACTACTGGACACTCGACGAGCCGCTGTGATCTCTCGATGAGTTACGGGTCCGAAACGAACCGCTCGATCTCTTCGGGAGAGAGGACGCCCGTCGTAGTCCGGCCGTCGACAACGAACGTCGGGACATCGCTGACGCCGTCGCGTCGCGCTCTCTCGAACCGCTCGAAAAGCTGGCTGCGGCGTTCGTCGTCCGCGATGGCGTCGTAGGTCTCGTCGCGGTCCACGCCAGCATCCGCTGCGATTTCGGCCAGAACCCCGCCGTCGCTGATGTCGCGGCCGTCCTCCCACAGAGTGTCGAATATCGCGGCGTTGACCTCGGCCCACTGGTCGGGATACTCGTTCCGGATGTATGCCGAGACCACCTGTGCGTTGAGAGAATCTACTTTGGGAACTTCGTCGAGAGACAGCATCTCGTCCGCATCGAACTTCGTTCGCAGTTGTCCGATGCGCTGTTCGACCTCGGTCGGATACCCTTTGTCGGCCTCGTCGTCGATCTCGCCATCCGGCCCGCGTTTCTCGTTTCGGAGGTCGAACGGCCGCCAGTCGACGGTTAGTGCGTCGTCGCGCGTTCGTCGATACTGTTCGAGAGATCGGTGGGCGAGATAGCAGAACGGACAACTGTAGTCCGCGTACTCGACGAGAGTGTTCTCGCGTTCGCTCATGGATACTGGGTTGTGACCGAACCAGTAGAACCTTCGCACGACGATCGACGGACAGCGGTGGACTGACCGACTGCCAAAGGGTACTTACCCCGGAAGGCGGTATTATCACCCAATGAGTGCCCAGGAAGCCGAACAGTCCGACCGGAAGAAGTACGAGTTCCGGAAGGTCATCGAGGATCTGAAGGAGTACGAGGGATCAGGAACGCAGCTCGTCTCCATCTACGTCACGCCGGGCGAGATGATCAGTGACATCGTCGCCCACGTCAACGAGGAGTACTCCGAGGCGTCGAACATCAAGTCGAAACAGACCCGGACCAACGTCCAGGACGCGCTGAAGTCGATCAAGGACCGCCTCCGGTACTACGACACCCCGCCCGAAAACGGGATGGCGGTGTTCAGCGGCGCGATCGACACCGGCGGTGGCCGGACCGATATGGTTACCCGAGTCCTCGAAGACCCGCCACAGCCCATTCAGTCCTCGCTGTACCGGTGTTCCTCGGAGTTCGTGACCGAACCGTTAGAGGAGATGTTCACCGATCAAGGACTCTTCGGACTGATCGTCCTCGATCGGCGGGAGGCGAACGTGGGCTGGCTCCGCGGCAAACGGGTCGTCCCTGTCAAGTCGGCATCCTCGCTGGTTCCCGGAAAACAGCGAAAGGGTGGCCAGTCCGCTCAGCGGTTCGCCCGCCTGCGACTGGAGGCGATCGATAACTTCTACCAGGAAGTCGCGGGGATGGCGAACGACCTGATGGTGCCCGAACGCCACGAGATCGACGGCGTTCTCGTGGGTGGGCCCTCGCCAACCAAAGACGAGTTCCTCGACGGTGACTACCTCCACCACGAACTCGGCGAGAAGGTGATCGGGAAGTTCGACGTGGCCTACACCGACGAGTCGGGTCTCTCCGACCTCGTGGATTCGGCGGGCGACGCGCTCGCCGATCAAGAGGTGATGCAGGACAAAGCCGAGATGGAGGAGTTCTTTTCGGAGCTCCACGGTGGCGATCTCGCGACCTACGGGTTCGGCCCCACGAGGGAAAACCTCGTGCTCGGATCGGTCGATCGCCTCCTCATCTCCGAGGAACTCCGGGACGACGTCGTGACCTACGAGTGTCCGGACGGCCACGAGGACCGCGAACTCGTCGATCGACGAAGCGATACGCCGGAACACACCTGTGAGACATGTGACGCCGAGCCGGAAGAAATCGAGCGCGAAGACGTGATCGAACACCTGATGGAAATCGCTGACAATCGAGGGACGGAAACCAAGTTCATCTCCGAGGACTTCGAGAAGGGCGAGCAGCTGCTGAACGCGTTCGGCGGGATCGCGGGAATCCTCCGCTATTCGACAGGTGTCTGACGCGGCTCGTCCGAAATCGGACACCGGCAGTCGGTTTCGTCGAGTGAAACCGTCGGCAGGGCGAAGCAAATTATATAACCGCCCGCGTGGAGAGGGTATGTAACGGATTATGGTCTCGCCCGGCAAACTCACCGCTCTCACGGCGCTCGCGGACGGTTCGACTCCGGAGTACGAACCCACGATCGATCCCGATACCGGCGCGGTCAGCTATCCGGAGGTGGCGCGGCTACTCAACGACGAGGATCCGACCGCCTTCGAAGCGCTCGAATCGCTGGCTCGTCGCGACATCCTCGGTAAAACCTTCGAGGAGAAGGTGTACGTCTGTCCCGGCTGCGGAGCCGAGGGGATGCAGTACACCACGGCCTGTCCGGGCTGTGGATCGGCGTACACCATCGAAACGGAACTGTTCGAACACCTCGACTGTGGCCACATCGCCCCACGGGTGGAGTTCGAGGCGGGGCCCAACGAGTTCGTCTGTCCCGGCTGCGAGGCGACGGTCGACGATTCGGAAGCCATAGATCGGAAGAGCNTTCGTTGCTGTAGTCCGCGAGCCCGTTGTTCCGCTTGCAGTTCGCGTCGTTGCCTTGCTCGCGGTCCTCGTTGATCACGTCGGTACAGCCTCACCGATTCGGGCCAGCGATGGGTCGAGACCCAGCTTTCGGCCCGCGAGTCGGTCGTCGAACTGCTGACCGATCGCGGGTTCGACGCGAGCGCGAACACGACGGTCCAAGGTGACTCCGGAACGGAACATCCGGTGCACGTCTACGGCGAGGACGAACTCCTCGACAGCCGGATCGTGGTGGCGATCCACGAACGCCCCGATCGGGAGGACGCCGCCGACCTCCGTGACGTCGCCGCCGATCTCGACGCGCGACCCATGATGGTCACCACACTCGGCTCGGTCGCGACATCGGTGGCCTCGCTCGCCGATCGCGACGATCTCCGCATCCTGAGCGCACAGACCGATGGCACGCTCGAACGCGACTACGAGGTGACCGATGATCCGCGCACGACTCAGTCGCTAGTCCAGCGGATCGCCTCGGCAGTCAAGCAGCCCTGATCGGTCGCAGACGGTCGATTTTTCGCGTTACTCGCGAACGCTTTCGAGCTGCTTTCGTCGACGTTCGAGGTCTACTTGTGGGTCGAGATCGCGATTGCTCGCGAGGCGATCGAGAACCAGTAGCGGGTCCGCACCGGCACGTTCGACACGCTGGAGGAGCGCTTCGATCTCGGATCGGTAGACCGCAAACGAGTCGAGCAGCCCGACCGCGAGCGCCATCGGCACCGCTGCCTCAGTTGTGGGAAACGCGTCGCTTACACGGGTGAAATCGGCTGTCGAAGCTGTATCAGCCTCCATAACGGGATGGAGTGTGAGGCAGTGCGTACAGAGTGCGACCCGCGTCTCGTCGCCGGGAACGTACTCGTGGAGGTCATCGGGAACGGCGAACGCGACCGTCTCGCTGTCGCAGTTGGGACAGTCCATGATTGGGTGGCGGACGAACGCAGTAAAAATGTGGGTGCCGTCAGTCCGAGGTAACGGCGACTTCGCCTTCGGGCCGCTCTTTGGTTTCGGCCGCGGCTTGCTCGCGGGCCTCGCTCTCGGCCTCTTCCTTTTTGTTCTTGATCTTCTTCATCCGGAAGATCTCCTCGCGCTCTTGCTCTTCGAGCTTCTGCTCGATGTACTCCTGGTTTTCCTTGAGTTCGGGCAGAAGCTTGAATTCGAGGGCGTTGACCCGGCGCTTGGTGGTTTCGATTTCGTGGAGCATCTTCTTCATCGCGGTCTCGACCTCGGCCGCGAGGATGATCGACTCGATCAGTTCCTCGTAGGCGTCGGCGGCCTCGTCGATGCGTGCGCTCGTGCCCATCACGCCGTAGCCACGCTCCGCGAGGTCCTTTTTCACCTTCGAGGACTCGATCTGAGGAACCACCACGCCCATGATGTTGTGTGACTGGAGCGTGATCTCGGGGTGGTCTTCGAGCGCCGCCGCCGCGCCACGGACCTCGAGGTCGCCGTCCATCGCGCGTGCGATGTCGATGGCCTCTTGGGCGTCTTCGTAGTTGTCGGCGAGCCCCGAGCGCACATCCTGGGCCTGATCGAGGATGTCCATGAACTCCATGATCAGCCCGTCGCGTTTCTTCTCTAGGGTGTCGTGGCCGCGCTCGGAGAGGTCGATCCGCTCCTCGATCGCCATCAGGTTCTTGCGCGTGGGTTTGACGTCGGTGGCCATTTGGGTGGACTAGCGGGGCGAGGCTCTTAAGCCTCGGCCTCCGCCTCGGCGGACTCTTCGGTTTCCTCGTCGGCGGCGGTCTCGGTCGTAACGTCCTCGCGGTAGTACTCCTCGATGAGCTCCTCGTCGATCCGGTTGAGCTCGGACTTGGGGAGCGTCGAGAGCAGGTCCCAGCCGATGTCGAGGGTTTCCTCGATCTCGCGGTTGGTGTCGAATCCCTGATCGACGAACTCGTTCTCGAAGCGGTCGGCCAGATCGAGATACAGGTTGTCCCGTTCGGACAGTGCCTCCCGACCGACGATGTTCACGAGGTCCCGAAGATCCTCACCCTCGGCGTAGGCAGCGTAGAGCTGATCGGAGACGTCACCGTGATCCTCGCGGGTCAGTCCCTCGCCGATCCCGTCGTCCATCAGCCGCGAGAGGCTCGGCAGGACGTTGACCGGTGGCTGCACACCTTGGGAATTGAGGTCCCGATCCATCATGATCTGGCCCTCGGTGATGTACCCCGTAAGGTCGGGGATCGGGTGGGTGTCGTCGTCGCCCGGCATCGTGAGGATCGGAATCTGGGTCACCGATCCCTCGCGGCCCTTGATCCGACCCGCGCGCTCGTAGAGCTGGGCGAGGTCGGTGTACATGTAGCCAGGGTACCCACGCCGGCCGGGCACCTCCTCCCGAGCGGCACCGATCTGACGGAGTGCCTCGCAGTAGTTGGTCATGTCCGTCAGGATCACGAGCACGTGATACCCCTTCTCGAACGCGAGGTACTCCGCCGTCGTGAGTGCGAGTCGCGGCGTGATCTGTCGCTCGACTGCCGGGTCGTCCGCGAGGTTCGCGAACACGACCGAGCGTTCGAGCGCGCCGGTGCGCTCGAAGTCCGCGAGGAACTCGTTGGACTCCTCGGCGGTGATCCCCATCGCCGCGAACACCACCGCGAACTCCGATCCGTCGTCGTCCGTGTCAGCGTCCCCATCCTCCGCAGCCTCGTCGGCTTCCTCCTCGGGCACCGACGCCTGGCGCGCGATCTGGAGCGCGAGATCGTTGTGAGGCAGCCCCGACGCCGAGAAGATCGGGAGTTTCTGCCCCCTGACAAGCGTGTTCATCCCGTCGATCGCCGACACGCCGGTCTGAATGAACTCCTCGGGGTACTCCCGCGCCGTGGGGTTGATCGCTGCCCCGACGATGTCCTGGCGCTCGTCGGGCACGATCTCGGGACCGTCGTCGATCGGACGGCCCGAGCCGTCGAGCACTCTGCCGAGCAGGTCCTCGGTGACGGGCATCTTCATCGTCTCGCCGAGGAAGCGAACGGAAGCGTCGCGGTTGATGCTGCCGGTCCCCTCGAACACCTGGATCGAGGCGAAGTCCTCGTTCGATTCGAGCACTTGGCCGCGCTTCTGTTCACCGTTCGGCAGTTCGATCTCGACGATCTCGTCGTACCCCACCGGCTCGTCGATCTCGACGAACACCAGCGGACCGCTGATCTCCTCGATGGTTTGATACTCTTTCATGGCTGTAATCAGTATTTCTCCCGGAGCTGCTCCTCGACGTCGGCCTCGATCTCGTCGATGTACTCCTCGTACTCCGCGGTCGTGCCGATCCGGTTGAGTCGGGGTGCGGCGTCGATGTCGGTGATCTCGTCGACCGGCACGCCGGCGTCGAGCGCCGCGAACGCCTCGTCGTTGTAGGTCTTGATCGCCTGCATGATGAGGTAGGTCTTCTCCGGTGCGGAGTACGCGTCCACGTCGTCGAGCGCGTTCTGCTGGAGGAACGCCTCACGGAGATATCGGGCGATCTCGAGGGTGAGCTGCTGGTCGTCCGGCAGCGCGTCCTCACCGACCAGCTGGACGATCTCCTGGAGTTCGCTCTCCTCGTCCAGGGTGTCGATCGCCCACTGGCGGACGTCCGGCCAGTCGCTCGCGACGTTCTCCTCGAACCACGGATCGAGCTGGTCGCGATACAGCGAGTACGACTCGTCCCAGTTGATCGCGGGGAAGTGCCGGCGTTCGGCGAGGTCCGCGTCGAGCGCCCAGAACGTCTTCACGATCCGGAGGGTGTTCTGTGTCACCGGCTCGGAGAAGTCACCGCCCGGCGGGCTGACCGCGCCGACCGCCGAGATCGACCCTTCAGTACCGTTGATGTTCTGGAAGTAGCCCGCGCGCTCGTAGAATTCGCTGAGTCGCGCCGCGAGGTAGGCGGGATACCCCTCCTCGCCGGGCATCTCCTCCAGCCGCGAGGAGATCTCCCGCATCGCCTCGGCCCACCGCGACGTGGAGTCCGCCATTAGTGCCACGTCGTAGCCCATGTCACGGTAGTACTCCGCGATCGTGATCCCGGTGTAGACACAGGATTCCCGCGCCGCGACCGGCATGTTCGAAGTATTCGCGATGAGACACGTCCGGCTCATCAGCGGTTTCCCAGTGTTCGGGTCCTCGAGTTCGGGGAAGTCGTCGATCACCTCGGTCATCTCGTTGCCCCGCTCGCCACACCCGATGTAGATCACGATGTCGGCGTCGGCGAACTTGGCGAGGCTCTGCTGGGTGACCGTTTTGCCGGAGCCGAACGGCCCCGGAATCGCCGCGGTTCCGCCCTTCGCGAGCGGGAACAGCCCGTCCTGGACGCGCTGGCCCGTCACGAGCGGCGTGGTCGGTGTCTCCTTGTCGAGCGTGGGGCGGGCCTCACGCACCGGCCACTCCTGGTGCATCGTGACGTCTTCGCCGGAGTCGAGTTCCACAACCGTGTCCTCGACGGTGAACTCGCCCTCCTCGACACTCGTAATTTCGCCACCCTCGTAGTCCGGCGGCACGAGCACCTTGTGTTCGATACTCTCGGTCTCTGGAACTGTTCCGACGATATCGCCGGCCTCGACCGTGTCGCCTTCCTCGACGGTGGGCGTGAACGCCCACGTCTCCTCCATATCGATACCGGGCGCGTCGACCCCGCGGTCGAGGAACGCCCCCATCCGGTCTTCGAGCACATCCAGCGGGCGCTGAACGCCGTCGTAGATCGAGTAGAGCATCCCGGGCCCGAGATCGACCGAGAGCGGCTCGCCGGTGTTTTCGACGGGTTCGCCCGGCGCGACGTTCGAGGTCTCCTCGTACACCTGAATCGTCGTTCGGTTGCCCTCGATCTCGATGACCTCGCCCATCAACCCTTCCTCGCCGACGTACACCACGTCGTTCATCCGGGCTCCGAGGTCCGTGGCGACCACGACGGGGCCGCTCACGCTCGCGATCGTGCCGTCCTCCGTGACCTGTGTCTCCGTTGCTTGACTCATTGTGTTATTGGTCGTCGTCCATCAAGTCGATGCCGATGGCGCGTTTGATCTGCCCCCGCAACCCGCCGGTGCCGGCACCTTCGCCGCCGAGCGTCACGAGTGTGGGTTCGATACTGGTTTCCGCGTCCTGTCTCACACCGCGCGAGAGATACTCCATGTCCTCGTCGGCCATCACCACGATTCCGACGTCGTCGTCGTCGAACACCTGCTCGACCGCACCGTCGAGCGTGTCCGCCTTCTCGTCGTCAGGGACGTTCTCGAACTTCCGGACGCCCGCGAGTCGAAAGCCCGTGGTAAACTCCGGACTCCCGACGACCGCGATCTCCTGACTCATGGTGCATCCATCGGCGGGTGTTGGGTACCCGTCGGTTTCGGCCTGTCGATCATAGCATCACCAGTTCGTCTTCGATGGTGTCGGGATCGAGTCCGGCCTCCTTGCCCCGCGCGATCGCCCGGACGTTCTCGACCTCGCGCATCTTCGCGAGGACGAACGCGAACACCGGACAGACCGACAGCGGGTAGCGACTCGAGAGCGTGCGCGAGTATTCGAGCAACGCCGCATCGAGCGCGCGTTCGAACCCGCGCAGGCTCTCGGCGGTGTCGAGTTCGGACAGCGCGGCGTCGAGATCGTCGCTGTAGGGACTCTCACGAAGCTGCGCGACGAGCTCGTCCGTGTTCGTGACGAGCTGGCTGATCTCGTCCTCGTCGAACAGCCGCCCACCCGAGATGAAGTACTCGGCGGGATCCATCTCCGCACCGCTCCGTGAGAGCCGGAGCGCGTTCCGAACGTTCCGAAAGTCGATCTCGCTTTCGAGGAAGTCGACGTACAGCTGCGTCGCCCGGTTCGGTTCGTTCGGCAATCCGTCGGTGAGCGCCTCGTAGAACGCCCGATCGACCGCGTTTTCGAGCGGGACGAGCAACGACTCCGCTTCGTACTCCTCGTAGGCGTTCGCGAGCGGTTCGCCGAACAGGGTGTCGTCGAGCAGCGTGACGACCTCCTCGATCGAGCCAGCCCCCAGCAGTCGATCGATGCGCTCGTCGCTGAACTCGCCGGCTCGGATCAGGTCGACCTCGATCGACTCGCGGTCGGCCTCGGAGTACAGTCCCCGAAGCACGGTCTTGACGTTCCACGCGTCGAACTGCCGGAGGTAGCGTGCGATGTAGTCGTAGAGCGCGCCGTCGGCGAACCGGAGGAGGTCGTCGAAGTGGTTCGCGAGATTGCGGTGGAGTGCGTTCTCGATGAGGTCCACGCCGGAGTGACGGCTCCCGAGCGCGTTCATCTCCTCTTCGTACTCGCTCTCCTCCATGAACCGCGCGATCTCGCTCGGCCCCATCCGGATCAGCTTCCGGTAGTCGTCCTCGTCGAACAGCCGCGACCGTCGCGAGCGGACGCGCGCGATAACGTACTCGTAGTTCGACTCGCCCGAGCCCGATCGAACGCTCATTGCTCGAACAGTCGCGTGCTGATTTCCTGCAGTCGATCCTCCCAGACGCTATCGAGCACCGAGTCGAACGTATTGTTCACCCGCACCCGCGAGGCGTCGCTCTCGGCGACCACGCCGCCGAGACAGTCGACTTCGCCAGCGTGCTCGAACCCGTCGTACTCCGCGACGAGCGATTCGAGCAGGTCGGCGTCGTCGGCTCGCCCCGAAATCCGCACCGTATCGCCCTCGTCGAACTCCGCAGCGGCGTCGTCGAGCAGCGCGCGCGTGACCTCCTCGCGTCGCTCGCCGGAGAGGTCGGCGATGCGGGATTCGGCCTCGTCGCGGGTGTCTTCGAGGACGATGCGGCGGCCTTCGAGGCGCTTCTGTTTGGCCTCCAGCTTCGCACTGGAGAGTTTCTGTTCACGTTCCTGTTCGATCCGGCGTTCGATCTCGCGTTCGCGCTCGGCGCGGATCTCCTCGGCATCGGCCTCGGCCTCGGCGACGATCTCATCGGCGCGCTCGTCGGCCTCGTTCCGGATGCGTTCGGCCCGGTCCCTCGCGTCGTCTTTGATGTCCTCCGCAACCGTATCGAGACTCATGATGTGTTGAAAAAACCGGCCGTCGTTAGGCGACGAAGACGGTGACGAATGCGATGATGATGAGCGTCTCCGGCAGGGCGGTGAAGATCAGCGCCTGGACGAACACGTCGTCGTCCTCGGCGACTGCACCGACCGCCGCCGCACCGATCGATCGCTGGGCGAGGCCCGTCCCGAGCGCACCGAGACCGACCGCGAGCGCCGCCATACCACTTGCGGTGATGGCGGGACCGCCCTGCTGCAGTACGAGTTGCGTCAGCGCTGGAATGATTTCGAGCATTGGGTGAGATTCCGTTTGGCTTGGTCTTCCGACGGTCGTGAGTTGGTCCCGAAGCAGGCATAAAACTTCCTAAATCGGTCGAGAGACCCGCCCAAGTCCGTGGACTGTGACGATGCCGATGAACCGAAAAGAACACGAACGATCGCTCGGACCGTCCCCGGTCGGCAGGCGACGAACGCTACTCGTCAGTGGTGAACCGACGGGCGTACCCGAACGGCTTGTAGGTGGTTCCGCTGCCCTCGTAGAACTTCGTGAAGAACTCGAAGTATTCGAGCCGGATCGACTGGATTCCTGCCGAAGTGATCCCGAGCAGGAGGACGACGAGATGACCAACTATCAGGACGAGCACGCCGAGGGCGACGAAAAGCGGTCCCTGATGGATCAGCCCGGGTCCGAGGATTTCGATGACCTCGTGACCATGATACATCGAGTTGAGCTCCGGCATCTTGCCGAGCGCGAAGTGCCACTCGGCACCGCTTTCGGATTCGGTGGCGTAGACTCCAAAGAAGAGGAGGTTGACCGCAAAGGCCATCCCCGCCTTCGCCAGCAGGACGGCGGCGATCCGGAGATACGACAGCACGTGTGCGAGTACCTGGTGGATCTCGACGAGTTCGTGGGTGGGACCGGCGACCAACAGTCCGGCACCGACGAGGAATGCAACGCCGCCGACGATCCCGACCCACGACGGGAAGCCGGTAAAGCCAAGTTCGAACGCCGCTCCCTCGCCGCTGGCGAACACCTCGAACAGCAGGTCGGGCTTCGAGCCATCGAACAGCCGGCTGAAGATGAACACCCAGAGCCCGTTCAGCGCGAGCAGCCACGAACCGGTCTCCTTCAGCGCGTCGGCGAACCCGTGGAACGTGTACTCCTCGATGAACTCGAAGGTCCACGCGAGATTCAGGTGCAGGACCCCGAACAGCGCGGTGACGACGAACCACGTCCGGGCCCAGTAGCTGGTCGCGGGCGAGAGTCCTTTCTCGATCGGGGCGTGTGAGAGGCCAACAACCCCCTCCCAGAGGTACGTCGAGACCAGATGTAGCCCGAAGATTTCGCCGTAGAGCACGCCGAACACGACCGTCGAGATGCCGGCCGCGAGCGCGACCGCGCCGAACCGCTGGAACGTATCGGAGTCGAAGCCGGTGTACATCCAGTACCCGATCCCGCTGTAGATTAGCCCGTAGCCGACGTCGCCGATCATGAATCCGAACATCAGCGGGAACGTCAGAAACAGGATGATCGTCGGATCGAACTCGGCATACGACGGTCGACCGACCGCTTTCGTCAGGAGTTCGAACGGCCGTACTCCCTTCGGGTTCTTCTGGACCACGGGCGGCTCGCCGTTGCCCATTCTGGTTTCGGTCCCACCGTCGGACTCGCTTCGCTCGACCGACGAGGATCGCCTCGCTTCGCTCGGCTCACCACCGTCGGCTTCGAGCCGGCTATCGTCCGATTCGCTGTCGTCGTCCAGCGGCTGGAGCCCGCTCGACTGCTCGTCGGCGTTCCCGCTGCCGTCAGCGGCGGTTTCGGGCTCGCCCACGCCGGGTTCGGTCGGGCCGGTCGGTTCGCGGTCGGCGACCTGGCCGCTGCTGTCGTAGGCGGCGCGTTCGAGCTCCTCGACCTCGCAGTGCTCGCCGACGCTGGCTTGGAGCGACTCCGCGAGGTCGACGAACTGCTCGGTCGGGAGCCAGCCCTCGGCTACGAACGCGTTGTTCGTGGTGGCGAACGCGAGCGGGATCTCGCGCTTTTCGACCTCGATGGTGAGCTGTTCTTCGGCCGCGAGCAGGAAGTCGCCGTGTTCTTCGCGGAGCTCGTCGAGCTCGGCTTCGACGGATTCGGTCTCGCGATCGAGTTCCGCACGGCGGTCGTCGAGGTCGTCGAGGTACGCTGTGGGGCTCTCCTCGGCGTCGGGGACCTCGATGGCCGCGAACTCCGCACCGACCAAGGCATCTTCGAGCACGTCGCTCGATCCTGCTGCAGGGCGTGCGAACACCGCAATCACGCCGTCCTCGGCGAACGTCTCGTAGCGCTCGATGTCCTCGGCGGCGTCGAGTGCCGCCCGGACCGCTTGCTCGTCACCCTGTCCGACGCTGGTTTCGAGCGAGTCGTACCCGGAGAGCAGGTCGAGATCGATCCCGAGCGTTTCGAGCGGAGCCATCGCGCTGGCGCGCTCGTCGAGTGTGCGACGCTCGTCGCGGAGGTCGTCGCGCCGATCGTCGCAATCGTTGACCGCCTCGCGAACCCGCTCAAGTCGATCGGCGAGGTTGTCGGTATCGACGCGCCCGCCCGAATTGTCCCGATCGCCGTCGATGTCGAGAATCGACTCGAGCGAGCGGACGGTGACGAGGCGTTCGGCGGCCGCGTCAGCGCCCGCGATCGGGTCACCGGGTTCGAACCCCTCCCACGCGCCGTCGTAGTCGGTCACGTGGAGCAGGTTGAGGTCGTGGGTGGTCTCGATTACGTCGTCGAGCACGCGCTTTGCGCCCGTGATCGACACCCGGCTCATCCGCTCTGGCCTAAGCATGAACCCTCTCGATGAACTCGGTGACGACGTAGTCGGCCACGTCGTCGACGTTCTCCCTCGCACCCGATTCGAGCCGTTCACGCTCTTGGGCACCCGATTCGAGGATTGCCTCACGCTCGGCCTCGATCTCCGCGCGCGCCGTCTCGAGGCGTTCGGATTCGAGTTCGTCGGCCTCCTCGCGGGCGGACTCACGGATCTCCTCGGCTTTGCGCTCGGCCTCGGCGATGCGTTCCTCGCGGTCTTCCTCGGCGGATTCGACGATCTCCTCGGCCTCGCGCTCGGCCGCCTGGATTCGGTCGAGAACCTCTGGCCTCGCCATAATCTTGTCTGGGCGGCTCTTGTGCGAGCGCCTATTTGGTAGTTGCGAATACCGTGTGGCCCAACAGCGCCGTCCCATCGGTTGGCGAGCCGCACCACCGACCCCCGGCGGTGGCGCGCGGCTGCGCGGCTGCTCTGACGGAGCGCCCGCGCGACTCTCGCGCGAGGGATGACTGAGCGAGCGTAGCGAACGAAGGAATCGGTTGGGGGAGGTGTGTGGCTGTTGCGGTGCGGTGCTGAGGTGGTGGTGTCAGTAATCGAACCGCGAACGAGCCGCAGGCGAGTGAGCGGCTCTTTTTAGTCCAGGTTTTTCAAGGAGTGGTCGGCGAACGAAGTGAGTCGACCCGACGCAGAAAAAAGTGGGTGTGTATCCCCAGAGTTATGCCGACAGCCGGCGAATCCGCGGCCAATGGGAGTGCTCGAAGACAAGGCGCGTGCGCGGGTGTTCTACAAGTACCTCTCCCGCGTCTACGACGAGATCAACCCCTTCATCTGGAACGAGTCGATGCGGGCCGACGCCATCGATTGGCTCGACCCTGCGCCCGACGATCGGGTGCTCGACGTGGGCTGTGGCACGGGCTTTGCCACCGAGGGCCTGCTCGAACGCACCGACAACGTCCATGGACTCGACCAGAGCAGCCACCAGCTCGAACGCGCCTGGGAAAAGTTCGGGAAGACCGACCAGGTCCGATTTTATCGAGGCGACGCCGAGCGGCTCCCCTTCGCCGACGACGCCTTCGATGCGGTCTGGTCGTCGGGATCGATCGAGTACTGGCCCGATCCGGTCGCCACCCTTCGGGAATTCTGTCGGGTGGTCAAGCCGGGCGGTAGCGTGCTCGTTGTCGGTCCTGATGCGCCGACATCGTCGGTCTTCGGCCGGGTCGCCGACGCGATCATGCTGTTCTACGACGAGGACGAGGCCGACCGGATGTTCGACGCGGCGGGTTTCGAGGAATTCGAACACCACATCCAGCAGGCCCGTCCTGGCAGTCCACGAGCGATTACGACGGTCGCACACGTTCCTGAGTAGGTGTTGTCGGTCGGATCCCGGTATGTCTCGTGATTCCGTGATGACAACTCCGGAGTCGGTTCGTCTGCATCTATTTTCGACACAAACGAGTGATCGCAGACCACACCCTCCCCAGCCGTTTCGCTCGCTTTGTTCACTCAGTCGCCCTCTCGCGCGAGTCGCGCGCCTCCGGCGCGCTCACGGGTCGCTTGCGCACCCCGTTCACATCCGAGGCGCTCACTTCGGTCGCGCCGCGCTCTGCTCCCGCGCGCCAGCGTCCCGGCCCGATGGTCTGGCTTTTCGATCGATGTCAGCCGATATCACGCTCGTGCCGTGGCGATGGCCGTTCCGTCGACGTAGAAGTTGATAGTTAGGCTCGATCCCGTGCTCGGATACGGTGAGTTCGTCCCGGCGACCACCAACGAAGTCGTTTCCCCGGCCGACCAGGTGTTGTCGCCCCCTTTTTGGAGAGGGGCAGACAGTGTTCCGACGAAACCATCCATCCCCGCAGGGGCTGGAACGACCGGTTGGTCTTCGAGCGGTTGCCCATCGACCAAGATACGGATGGTGAGATCGCGGGCATTGAGTTCGTCGCCAGCTACGTGTGTCAGCACGATCTTCGGATTGTCGTACCTGTCCCCAGTTTCCCTCTCGGCAGTGATCGTAGCCGTTGGTGGATCGTCCATCTGACCATCGACCCCGACGACGAACACGCCGACGATACCGGCGAGCGTGACGACGACGGCGAGCACGAGAACGACGCCAACTACCGGAGCGACTGCACGGCGTGACACGCCACGCGGTGGTCCCGGCCTCGTACTTCAACGTTCGGCGACGCGGACGGTTACGGCGAGGTGGGGGCAACGAGCGCCGTCCCGTTCGTCGTGACGGCCACGCTCGTCTCGACGCGCATGATCGATCCGTTCACGCGGACCGTCACCGTGGCGTTTCCGCGCGGTGCGACCGTCCACAGACGGCCGTCGGGGCCGGTTTCGCCCACCGTTCGGTTCTCGATCGTCACGGTGCCGTCGAGCCGTTTGCCGCTCTCGGTCGTCAGGAGCACTTCGAGCGGGCCGGTCGGATGGGTGCGATTGACCACGAGTCGCCGGTTCGCGGCGGTGGTAGTCACCGGCGCGGCCGTTGGCAGCCGTGTCAGAGTCTTCTGTTGGTGTTCGACGAACACCTGGCTGGTGCTCTGATCGAGATACGCCGTGAGTCGGCCGTGATCGTGTGAGAATCGGAATCGGGAGATACCGACTTGCTGGACGTTGCGCTGGCCTTTGGATCCGGAGTTATTCTCGGCCCAGGGATACAACATCGCGCGGCGATTGCGCACGTCCGTGTTGTTCTCGACGCTGCCTGCAGTAGTATTTCGTTCGCTCGGAAGGTACGCCTCACGATAGTACTGCCCGTCGTCGACGGTCGCCAGCACGACCCCATCGGCCGTCGTTTCGGCGTACACCCAGAGGGGTTCGAGACGCTCCTCACGGGTCGAGCCGACCCGGGCGACGCCGGACGGAACGTCGGCGTCGACGGGAACCGTGTTCTCCCCGCGAAGCGCCGTTGTGACTCGATCACGGACCGGGCCGCCGAACGGCGCGAGTTCGAACTGTCGGTTCTGTGCCCAGTTGATCACTGATGTACCGTCGATCGTCGACTGTGGGACCGACTCCGCCCGCCGCTGTAACTGCTCGACTGCCGTTTCGAGTCGACCGGCCGCAGCGCCGATCCGCGCGAGATCGCGGAGGAACGCCTGTCCGGACAACGATCCGTTGTTGTAGGCCGTGATCGTGGTGGCCTGTCGATCGTGAAGCGCCGCGATCCGTTCGTCGATTCGGGCGGCAGTCGTCTCGATCTGCTCGTGACGTGCCGTGACGGACTCGGTATCCGAAAGGCGCTGTCGGAGCACCTCCTGTTGAAACCGGCCGTCGAGCTGCTGTGTTTCGAGTGCGAGCGTTCCCGAAACGTCGATCGTCGCGCCATTGTACGCCGCGGTTTCGAGCGAATCGGGTGTGATGCGGAGATACGAGGTCGTCTCGGTCGCCGGCGTGACCGGGGCCGCCGAGCTGACGCGAGCCCCGTCCGGCGGACGTGAAGCCGGAGCCGCGAGCGCGACCGGCGCGAGGACACAGCAGAGAGCAAGCACGAGTGCGATCGCGCGGCGCATCGGATGGACCATCTGTTCCCGTCGCTATTAAAATCCCGGCCGAAACATGGCTCGGAGGCGGCCATACACGGTGATCCAGGGGATGAAAAGGGTTTTCGTGTCGGCCCGAGCAGAGTCGGGTATGCGCTTTCGGGCGGTGCTGTGCGCGCTCCTCGCTGCCGTCGTCGCCGTCACCGCCGTCGGGCCGGCGGTCGTGTACGGCCAGCCCGGGACGGACATCGACCAGGCGGCGTCGCCGATCGACAGCGCCGACGCCGCCACGACCATCGCCATCCAGCCCCGACCGAACGGCGACGCCCGACTCCGGATCTCGACGCGCTTCGCTCTCACCAGTACGAACGAGACCAGAGCGTTCAGAACGATCGCGAGGGAGTTCGAGGAGAGCGCCAACACCGATCCGATCCCGACGTTCCGGCGCGCCGCGACCGCGGCGAGCAACGCCACTCGCCGGCCGATGAACGTTACGAACGTCAACCGAACCGCGACGATCGTGGGCCGGAACAACACCAGCAAGAACGACACCGGCCGGCTCGTGGTCGCGTTCACGTGGACGAACTTCGCCCGGCAGAGTGACGACGAGCTGATCGTCGGTGACGTGTTCAACACCAGCCAGGGAACCTGGCTCCCGTCGCTCACATCGGAGCAGACGTTGCGCATCGAAACGCCCCGAGGGCACACCATCGATACCTCGCCGATCGGATATACCAATCGCACGCTCGTGTGGAAGGGGTCCCGATCGTTCGCTCCCGGGGAGCCGCGGGTGATCTACGATCGCACCGGCGCACCACTCCAGCCCACGACTGGCGAGAATCCCAACGGAAGCGAAGATGGCAACGGCGACACCGGACCGTTCGCCGCAGTACCGCCGCTCGTGGTCGGCGCAGGAGCGATCGTTCTCGGGGCGGGTGTCGTGATCGTCGGGGCGTACACCTGGACGCGACGCGAGACGGACGGTGACGGGGACACACCCGATGTCGCCGATGACGACTCCGGATCGGGGACGACGCCGGCGACGGCGCAAACGGAAGCGGGAACCGGCGCTTCCGCCGTGGCGACCGCCGACGAACCCGACGACGAACCGCCTGACGACGAACTCCTCTCGGACGAGGAGCGTGTCGAGCGACTCCTCGAACGCAACGACGGGCGGATGAAGCAGGCCTCGATCGTCGATGAGACCGGCTGGTCGAACGCGAAGGTATCCCAGTTGCTGTCGGCGATGGACGACACGGGCAGAATCGAGAAGCTCCGAATCGGCCGGGAGAACCTCATCAGCCTGCCTGATCGCGACGATGAGACGGTTTGACGCTTTCGGAACCGTTAACATTCGCGGGCGGCGACTCCCGTCCGATGAAGATCCTCATCGCGGTAACCGAGGTGGCCGAGGTCGAGGACGACTTCGAGATCGACGGTCTCGCGGTCGCCGAGCAGTACCTCGACTACGATCTCAACGAGTGGGACGACTACGCCATCGAGGCGGGCGTCCAGCTCCAGGAGGCGGGTGAGGACGTCGAGGTCGTCTCGGTCACGATCGGCCCCGAACGGAGCGAGGAGACCATCCGGATGGGGCTCGCGAAAGGTGTCGACCGCGCGATCCGGGTCTGGGACGACGCGCTCGAAGGGGAAGGACAGCTTGGCGTCGAAACCAAGGCCGATATCCTCGCGGCGGTCGCCGAGGACGAAGACCCCGACCTCGTGCTCGCGGGCGTCCAGTCGAACGACGACGCCTTCGGGGCCACCGGCGTCTCGCTCGCCGACGAGATCGGCTTCGAGTGGGCTGCGGTCGTCAACGATCTCGATCTCGATCCTGGGGGAAGCGTCGCCTCGGTCCACCGCGAACTCGAAGGCGGCGTCGAGGAGCTCACCGACGTGGAACTCCCCGCCGTCCTCACCATCCAGACCGGGATCAACGAGCCCCGGTATGCGAGCCTCCGCGGGATCCGCCAGGCCCAATCGAAGGAGATCGCTCCAAAGGACCTCGCGGACATCGGCCTCGATGCGTCGGTGACTGAGAGTCCGATCACGCTCACCCAGCTCTACGAGCCAGAAACCGAGAGCGACGCGACGGTGTTCGAGGGCAGCCCCGACGAGGAAGCCGACCAGTTGGCTGAACTGCTCCGCGACAAGGGGGTGGTCGAGGGATGACGGTCCTCGCCATCGCCGAACACCGCCGCGGCGAGCTGCGCGACGTGAGCTTCGAGCTTGCTACCGTGGGCCGCGAGCTCGCCGACGCCACGGACGGCGACCTCCACCTCGCCGTGATCGGCGGCGAAGTAGCGGAGTTCGCCGACCGGCTCGACCGCGAGGGTGTCGACGTCGTCCACACGGTCGACGAGGGCGAGGAGTTCAACCACGACGTCTATGTCCAGGCGGTCACCGCGCTCTACGACGAGGTCGAGCCCGACACGCTGCTCATGCCGAACTCGGTCAACGGGCTAGATTACGCTCCTGCGGTCGCCAACCGTCTCTCGCTGCCGCTCGTGACCGACGCGATCGACATCGAGCGCGACGGCGTCCTCTCGGTGACCCGCGAGAAGTACGGCTCGAAGGTGGAAACAGTAGTCGAAGTCGACGCCGACCGCGCGGCGGTGACGGTTCGGCCCGGCGAGTGGCCGCCCGCCGAGGGCACCAACGGAGCCGAAATCCGAGCGTTCGACGCCGAGATCGACGAGTCGGCGGTGCGCTCGACGGTAACCGGATTCCAGGAGGTCGGCGGCGGCGACGTCGACATCAGCGAGGCCGACGTGCTGGTGTCGGTGGGCCGCGGGATCGAAGAGGAGGAGAACATCGCGCTGGTCGAGGCGCTGGCGGATACCCTCGACGCGACGCTCTCTTCCTCGCGGCCGATCGTCGACAACGGCTGGCTCCCGAAGAATCGCCAGGTCGGCCAGTCGGGGAAGGTCGTTACGCCCGACGTGTACATTGCAATCGGGATTTCGGGTGCCGTCCAGCACGTCGCTGGGATGAAGGGAGCCGAGACGATCGTCGCGATCAACACCGACCCGAACGCGCCGATCTACGACCTCGCGGACTACGGGATCGTCGACGACCTCTTCGACGTGGTGCCGGCGCTGATCGAGGCGTTCGGCGGCGAACCGCCCGAAATCTGACGATTCGTTCTGGTTACCGCCGATCGTCACGTACTTTCACGCCGGGTCTAAAGAGCGGACAATGGAGTATCTCGAACGCCGGCGGGCGATGGTCGAGGAGCGCCTCGAAGCCGTCTGCGAGGCGTCCGAGCCCGACGATCTCGCCGCCCAGCTCGAACACGTCGCGCTCTCTGGCGGCAAGCGCGTCCGGCCAACAGTCACAGTTTTAGCCTGTGAGGCTGCCGGCGGGGAGGGTGAGGACGCGGTCGATTTCGCGGTCGGGATCGAGCTGGTGCACAACGCCTCGCTCGTGGTCGACGACATCATCGACGAGTCGGACGTCCGCCGGGGGACCGATAGCGCGTGGGCGGCCTTCGGCCACGGCTCGGCGCTGATCGCCTCGGATGGGCTGCTCGGCGAGGCGTTCGCGCTCTTTGCGACCGACGAGCGTGCGATGGAGGTCGTGAGCGAGGCGATGGTCGAACTCGGCGAGGGTGAAGCGACCGAACTCGTCGCTCAGCCCACCACCCAGACGGAGTACATGGAGCTCGCCCGCCGGAAGACAGGGGCGCTCTTTCGTGCGGCGGCCCAGTTGGGCGCGGTCGCGGCCGACGCCGACGACGCCACGGTGGCAGCGTTCGGCGACTACGCCGAAGGTGTCGGGGTCGCCTTTCAGATTCGCGACGACGTGCTCGATGCGACTGCCGACGCCGACGATCTCGGCAAGCCGACGGGTCAGGACAGCGAGATGGACCGCCCCTCGCTCGTCGAAGTCACCGATCTTGCGCCGGAGGAAGCGAACGACCTCGCACGTCGAACCGCCGACGACGCGCTCGCGGCGCTCGACTCGGTTTCGATCGCCGATGAACAGGCCGAGGAGTACCTCCGCGATCTCGCGGAGTTCGTGGTCGTCCGCGAGCGATAATTTGCCGTGAGATCACAAATTCGCTTGCAAGCGGTCAACCGCCTCATTCCCTCGATCTTGAACCTCTCCTAATTCTTCGTAGAGATCAGAGAGAAGTTCGCTCTGTTCCGACCGTGTATCAATCTCCTCGTGTCTTGCTGCAGCGTGTGGCATTGCTTCGGCAAGAACGGATACTGAAGAATAGAATTCAACGACGCACTCAACTTCTTTTGCCGTGAGGATCCCAATGTCGGCAGCAGTTGAATCGAATACCGTCCGTGGAAGGAAATCGTGTTCAGGAACGAAAGCAAACGCTGCAGAGGCATCTCTCCAGTATTCAATCCTACTAGCTGTTTCGTTAATTTCGGATATTAATGCTCTCCTTAATTTCTCTTGCTGATTCTGCTTCTGTCGATAATCAAGATAGTATCTGACTAGGAACGAGCCAGCTGAGCCAATCAAAGCACCAAAACCAGCAGCGAGGACCGGACTCAATTCTCCGGTAGCTTGTAAGAGCAGTGCAGTCATGACAACCGATCCTTGCGGTCGTTTTAATTGTCTTCTGGGAAATGGTTGGGGGTGAAATTGTGCTCCTTCGACGAGTGGAAGACTATGCTGGCTCGGGTACGCTCGGCGAGCGCGACTCGGCGATAGCGAAGGCGAGCGTGCTCACGAGGCCGAGCAGCGTTCCGGCGGTGAGCGCGACCGCCATGTACGAGAGTCCGACATCGCCGAGGAGGTACGCACCGACGCCGTGGAGGACGGCCGCGATCGCGAGCACGTAGAAGGGTGCGTTGAGGTAGCGCCACCGGAACCGCTCGGCGAGATAGGTGTCGGTGATCCGGCCAACGCTGCTGGTGACTCCCGCCGCGGCGATCCACGGCACCGCACCGACGACGAACGCCGCGGCGGTGTCGACCGGCGTCAGCGCTCCCGCTCCCGCTTGGGCGGCGTCGAGCGTTCGGACACCGCTGACGCCGCCGATGACGAACAGCGCGAGCGCCACCACCGACGTGATGAGCATGACCCGGCCAGCGTACAGCCCGCTTCGTGCGCGCGCGACCGACTCGTCGACCGCGCGTTCGAGTCCGAGACCGCGAAAGAGGACGTACAGTCCGAGCAGCGCCGAGATGACGCCGATCACCGCCGTCCCCGGCACCCCCAGCCGGCCGGCGAGTTCCACGAGCGGGTAGATCAACAGGAGAATACCGAGCGGCACGAGGATCGTTCCCCGCGTTTCGGGATCGTCGAGCACCTGCTTCATCGTGTAGTAGATCGACTCCAGGTTCTGGGCCTGGCGGACGACCACCCGGCGCACCCCGTCGACCGGCAGCCGCGACCGGATCACTGGCAGCACCGACTCGTCCTGCGCGCCGTCGGTGACCACCAGCGCGCGGACGTCCTCGCCGGTGACGAGCCCCGCGAGGATCGTGTCGACCTCCTCGCCGACGCGCCGGTTGGCGGCGACGCCACCGCTCTCGACACCCGTGACCGCCGCGACCTCGATCCGCTCGTCGGTGATGTCGTCGTGGATGTGGAGGCCCTCGAACAACACATTGGAGTCCGAGTCCTCCGGGTCCGCGGTGGCGAGCGCGACCGCCGCCCGCTCGACCGCATCTCGCCCGACAACGGGCGTCTCGACGCCGGCCTTCCGGCCGAGATCGTCGTCGAGGTCGACACACAGCACGAGCAGCATCGCCTGGCCGTACGCGATCCGGGGTTAACTGCTTTCCGTGCGAACGGTTCGGATGGTGGAGAGTCAGTGATCGCCACTACGCCGAACGGAGTCGTGCGGCTTTTGAGCGTCGGTCTCCGAGAACGCCCAACGAATGATCTCGAAGGGCTGTGAACAGTGCGCCAAAGGCGGGAAGATGGTGCTGTTCGTCTACGGCTACTGCGATCAGCGTGACTGCTTTTACTGTCCGCTCGGCGAGAACCGCAAGAACGTCACTGACGTCTACGCCAACGAGCGTCAGGTCGAGGACGACTCGGACGTGATCGAGGAGGCCCATCGGATGGACGCCCTCGGAACCTCGATCACCGGCGGCGAGCCTCAGGAAGCGCTCGATCGGACCTGTCGCTACCTCTCGCTGCTGAAGGACGAGTTCGGCGAGGACCACCACACCCACCTCTACACCGGAATCACGGGCGGGCGCGAGAACATGCGCCGGCTCTCGGAAGCGGGCCTCGACGAGATCCGCTTTCACCCACCCTACGAACTGTGGGGCGACATGCACGGCACGGAGTGGGAGGACATCCTCTACATCGCACGCGAGGAAGGGCTGACGCCGGCGTTCGAGATTCCCGGCATCCGAGCCGAAACCGAGTTCCTCGACTTTCTCGACGAGGGTGCGGCGGACTTTTGTAATATCAACGAGTTCGAGATGTCCGACGGCAACGCCGAGCGGATGCAGGAGGCGGGCTTCGAACTCCGAGAGGGCCACATGAGCGCGGTCGAGGGGAGCCACGACGTGCTCGACGCGATGGGCGACCACGAGAAGGTCTACTACTGCACCAGCGTGTTCAAGGACGCCGCCCAGCACCGCAATCGACTGAAGCGGATGGCGAGAATCGTCGGGCGAGAGTTCGACGACGTGACCGACGACGGTACCCTCGTCTACGGCAAGATCTGGGAGCCCGTTACGCGCCTCGCCGAACTCGGCGTTCCCGAGGAGTTCTACACCGAGAAGACCGACCACGTCGAGCTCGCGTGGTGGCTCGCCGAGGAGATGGTCGACGAGGGAGACATCGGGAAAGGCGAGATCGTCGAGCAGTACCCGACTGCCGACGGCACGGTAGTCGAACGGACGCCCTTAGCGTAGAGCAGACGACGCGCGAAGCGCGGCGTTTCACCGCGAGTAACCACTGGGAACGAGCGGGTGTTTTCAATCCAGGTTTTTGCAAGGACTCTGAGCGAGCGCAGCGAGCGAACGGGGACGAAGTAAAATGGTGGTGGTGCGGTTTACCGCCGTCTGACAGCGACGAGCGCGGCGGCCAGCAGCGCGATCACCGCAACGACGACCCCGAAGCCGGGGCCGGTCAGTCCGGAGGTCGCGCCCGTCAGCCCGAGATACTCGTTGGCCTGGCTGGTGTTCGCCGACGGCATCGTCCGGTTCCACGTGTTCGGCAGGTGGACCGACGTGTCCTCACCCACGTACCCGAGTTCGCGAACCTGTGACTCCGAGGCGTTCTCGGAGACAGCGCCCTCGACCCGGACGTAGGAGGTCGTCGTTCCGTTGTCGGTGCGGCCGACGACGCTCTGGACGTTCTGTCCGCCTTCCATGGTGACGAACGCGTCGCGAAGCGCCGTCATGTTCTCGAAGGCCGCACCGGTCTCCAGCTGCATCCGGCCATCCTCGACCGAGACATCCATCTGGGCCTTCCGGAAGCCCGCCTCGCGGAACGCCGTGACGTACTCACGAGTCTGGCCCGCCTGCGGGCCGGTGCTGCTGTTGAGCATCTGGTTCGTCGCCTGCTTGAGGAGGTTCTCGCCCGAGACCGAGACTGCGGCGGTCACGTTGACACGCTCGCCCTCGGTGGCGGCGTGGAGCTCGTATTCGAGATCACTGGTATCGATATCGCGGTCTTCCAGTTCGTCGACGTACGCTCCCCAGTTCTTGGTCCGGGACTGTGAGTCGAGGTCGACGCTGAGTGCCTGCGGGGAGTTCTTCGTGACGTTCGCGGTGAACGTGCTCGTCCGCGTGAGGTTCGCGGCCTGCTGGGCCTCGAACTGCTTGCGGAAGCGTTCGAGGCTCTGGTTGAACGACGCCGCGCTCGTGGCTGCGGCGTTCGTGGCTGCGGCGTTGGAGGGTGTCACATTCGACGTGGCTGCCGGCGTCGTTTCCGTGCTCGCGGGCATCGACCCGACGCCAGCCGTGTTCATCCCTGCCATGGTGCCCGCGTTGAGCGCTTGCATGTCGGTCGCTTCCGCGACATCGAGCGCCGCGAGCACGGCTCCGTCGTAGTTATCGAGGTCGGCGCTCATTCCGGCCTCGATCGACCCCTGCCGCTGGTCGTACCGGACCGAGAGCTCGTTCACCGTGAGATTTCGGAGGCGCTGGGAGACGTTGCGGGTCTCCGAGCGGTTGAGATCGACGTCTTCGGCCGACGTCAGCGACGACACCAGCTGGTCGGCGACGGCACGTTCGATCCCTTGGTAAGTGACCGAGTAATCGATGTCGAGCTGCGACCGGCCCGACTCACTCTGAGTAAACGAGTACGAGTCGATCGTGAGATCGGCCGAACCGTTCATCGACTCGGCGAGCGCGACGTACTGCGACTCCAGCGTTCGCTTGGCCTGCTCGCGGGTTTCCCACTGTGACGCGGTGGCCCCGAGAACCGGCCGCTCCTGGGAAACGTTCAGCGTGTACGTGCCGTTGCCCTCGGTGATCTGGTAGGACTGGTGTTGGGGCTGCCCCAGCGGCTGGGTCAGCTGAGCGTTCGCCGAGAGATCGGCGTCGAACGTCGAGCCCGTGGTCGTGACGTCGCCGGTGATCCCCGCACGCTCGATGGGCACTGACCGGGCGACGTTCTCACCGGTGACGGTCGCCGCGGCGGAGACGTCCGACCGCGCGTTCTCGTCGGTCCGCACGCCGGTGGCGTTCACCGAGAGGTTCGAGAGCGTCTCGGGCCGAGCCATTCCCAGCGTCCCGTTGCCGGTGACGTTCTCGCCGGTCATGACCGCCGTGACGTTGGCGGCGAGATCGTCCGAGCCCTCGATATCGCTCGCGACGAGCGCGTGGAACAGCTCCTCACTGACGTTCAGGCCGTAGTTCGCTTGCGTGCCGTTCGCCGCCTCCTCGTAGGCGAGGACGGCGTCACCGTTGTCCTCGACGTAGACGTCGTCGGCCGGTGGGAGATCGACACCCGTCTCGGCCGTGGCGTTCGTCCCGTTCGTGCCGCCTGCATCGCTCTGTGCGCCGACGATTCCCCCACCGGCGACGACGGTGCTCAGCACGACCAGAACCGTGACGAGGACTGCCGCCGATCGGGAACGCGCTGTCATCGCCCGCTCCCACGGGCGAGCGCAGCCGTATCCGATCGGGCGCTGTCCGTCGAAATCGACACCGTATCACTCGCAGTTCGGTTCATGCAATGAATCTCATACTAGTTCCCAATAAACATTTCCATGCGCCCCGTTTCTTCGGACTCGGATCACGGCTAATCGAAGCACCGACACGGCCGGTCCGAAGATCGATCGTATCGACAACCGTCTGTGCGTCGTGCTGCCGGCGGGCGATAACGGGCAACGAATCGGGGTCTGGGTTGTCCATCACTTCGACTGTGCCACGGAAACAGTCCACTAGGAGAAGGGTGGCTGTACCACGAGTGTCCACCACGTGAGTGGGGTGTGGTGGCCTACCGGCTGGAAGGGAGATAAAAACGGTGGAGTGGGACCGTCGTGATTCGAACACGAGTCCGACGCACCCCATGCGCCGAGGATACCAAGCTACCCCACGGTCCCGCGTCCCGAACCACGCCACCTCCGGGATTAAGCCCTTCGTTTCGCCCACGCGGAACACCGACGGCCGGCGACTGGGCGGTAAAGGGCGTCGAACCGAACGAACAGGCGATGCATTCATGACGCGTACGCGTATCACGTCATTCGATGCGTTCGCTACTGCTCCAGCAAGGACAGGGAATTCCGACAAGTCCAGAGGGGATCATCGACCAGTACGGAACGGCGTTGATCGACGTCGCCGCGACGGTCGTGCTGTTCGTCGTCGCGTTCGTCGCCATCTACGTCATCGGGCGATTCGTGCTCGTCCGCCTCGTGAAGGGTGCTCTCAGCGCCCGAGGATTCGACCCGAAGGTAGTGGGACTTGGCGGCACCATCGCCCGTGCGCTCGCGCTGTTCGCCGCGCTCTCGCTCGCCGCGACGATGGCTGGCTTCGGGACCGTGCTCGCGGCGTTTGCGACCCTGCTCGGCGCGCTCTCGCTCGCGCTCGGATTCGCCGCCCAGGACCTGCTCGCGAACTTCGCCGCCGGAATCTTCATTCTGAAGGACGATCCGTTCGGCATCGGCGACTGGATCGAGTGGCCCTCCGGCGACGGAACCAAATCCGGCGTCGTGCAGGAGATCGGCCTCCGGGTGACGAAGCTCAAGACGTTCGACAACGAGCTCATCACGGTTCCCAATTCGGAACTCGCGGACAACGCCGTCACCAACCCCGTCGCCGACGATCAGCTCCGGGTCCCGTTCACGTTCGGAATCGGCTACGAGGACGACATCGAGCAGGCCAAAGAGATCATCGTCGAGGAGGCGGCGACCGTCGACCGGCTCAAAGGCGAGCCTGAGCCCGACGTGATCCTGACCGAACTCGCCGACTCGTACGTCGGTCTCACCGCCCGCGCACACATCGCCGACCCATCACGGGGGAAGTACGTCAAAGCGCTCTCTGCGTGGGTCCAGTCGGTCAAGGAACGTTTCGACGCCGAAGGGATCGACATGCCGTACCCCTACACCGAACTCACGGGCGGAATCGACGTCGAGAACCTCAGTGAAGCCGACCTCGCACCTGCGGACGATTAAACCAGGACGCGTTCGAGGTCGACGACCGTCCCGCTCTCCGCATCGGCCGTTCCCACGAGCCGCCCGAGACAGACCGCAGCCCCATTCGGGGTGTAACACGCCACTAGCGGCGATTCGTCGGCGTTCGTCCCCGACGCGCCATCGATTGAGAGCACGCCGGGCGCGTACACCGGCGCACCCTCGGCGACCTCGCGGGCGGCGCTCGGTGCGACCGTCACCCGTGGGAGGTGGGCGAGCGCGCGCTCGGCTGGCTGGACGGCAGCCGCGAGCAGTTCGGTATCATCGTCCTCGGCGAACGCGAGCGCGTCCGTGAGGTCGTGGAGGCTCACGAGATCCGTGTCGTCGAACGGTGTCGTTCCCACTCGCCGAAGGTCGCCCATATGCGCACCGGTACCGAGCGCGAGCCCGAGATCGTGACACAGCTTCCTGACGTAGGTTCCGCTCTCACACCGGATCCGGAGCAGGACGCGACGTTCCTCGACATCGAGCGGGTCGAGTGCGTGGATCGTTCGGACGCGTAGTCGGCGGGTGACCGCACTCTTCTTCGGTGGTTTCTGCTGGATCGGTCCCTCGAACGCTGCGAGCACGGCATCGAGATCGTCGGGGGTCGGTCCGTGGAGTTCGAGGACCGCCACGTACTCCTTCGCCCCTTCGAGGAAGACCTGGGCGAGTCGGGTAGCGTCGCCGAGCAGGATCGGGAGACAGCCCGTGACTTTCGGGTCGAGCGTCCCGGCGTGGGCCGCGCGGTCGACCCCGACGAGATCGCGGACCCAGCCCGTGACCTGATGGGCGGAGGGGCCGGGCGGTTTGTCGAGGTTCACGACGCCGAAGTCGAGGCGATCGGTCGGCGGACGCTCGCCTGGCGGGCCGCGCATCAGCGATCGTAGTCGGCGTCGACGACGACTCCACCCTCGTCGGTCGCGGGGTCGTAGCGCTCACACGCCTCGCGAGCGAGGTCGACGACGGTCTCGGGGTCCCATCGTGCGGTGTTCACCGCGAGATCGTAGATCGATCGGTCCTCGATGTCGATGGCGTAGTACTCGCGGTACCGCCGCGCCTCGCTCTGTGCGCGGGCCTCGGTCTCCTCGCGCGCGAGATCGACGGGTTTGTCCTCGCGATCGGCGATCCGCTCGGCTCGGACCGCCAGGGGTGCGTCGAGCCAGAGCCGGAGGTCGGCGTGCTCGCCCGCCATCCACCCCGCGAGCCGGGATTCGAGCACTACGTCGTCGCGCTCTGTGGCGATCTCGCGCTGGCGGCGGTCGAGCGCGCGGTCGATCTCGTCGTCGTCCTCGGCGAGCCGGTTGAGTTCTAGCGGCGTGAGCCCACGCTCGTCGGCCACGGACCGAAAGATGTCGCCGCCGCTGATGTGTTCGTAGCCGAGTGCCTCGGCGAGGTCAGCGGCGGTCGTCGACGTGCCGCCGCCAGCCGGCCCCGACAGGGTGACAAACATGTCTCTTCTGGGTCCGGCGCGGTACAAATCGGTTGTGTCTCTCGCTCGCCGTCCTTGCGAAACGTCTACGAGCCGGGCGTGGTCCGGATGTTGAGCGACTTCTGGATGATCATCCGGAACGCCGTTGAGCAGAGGAAGTACCAGACCAGCCAGACCGGCGCGATACCGGCGATCTTCCCCGCCGATCCTGCCCACTCCAGCTCGCCGAAGATCGGGAGGATGAGCGACGACTCGGCGGGTGCGATGTGTCCCGCACCGCCCCGGAAGCCGATCATCCAGTACATCCAGACGAACGCCGGGATGGTGAGCAGCATGATCCACACCATCGGGCGGAACTGCTCTTTGAACATCCCGAGCTGATCGCTCATCGCGTCCATCTGCTCCTCCTGGATGCGTTCGAGGGCGGCGTCGTCGCCCCGTTCTTTCGCTTCCTTTCGACGCTCCTGAATGTTGCTCATCTTCTCCTGGACGGCGCTCATCTTCTCGGTGTTCATCAGGTTTGCCTGCAACAGCGTCGAGTAGAGTCCCGTGAGCACCGAGAGTACGATCACGACGGCGTAGAACGGGAGAATGGCGTCGAGCGGTCCGAGGAAGAGGTCGACCGCGCCGCCGACCGCGTTCCGGATCGGGGCGAACCAGTAGGCGGGAAAGAGTGCGAGCGCGCCCAGACCCGCGAGCTTGTCGTAGGTGGTCCAGCTCGACTCCTCGTCGTCGTCATCGCTCGCTTCGACCGCGTCGTCGCTGAGTGCCTCGCGCACTCCGTCGGGGTCGTTCACTGCGAACCCGCTGCCGTCGGCGTCGGTCAGGATGCCGACTTCGATGAGTCGGCCCCACTGGCCGCTCGTGAGTTCGTCGCTGACGTCGCCCCACGTCACGGTGTGTGGTTGGGTACCGCCGTCGGGAGTGGCCTCGTCGGGGGATGCGTGGCCGGCCCGCGAGAGCACGACCGAGAGCGCGTCCTCGAACGCGCTGTCCTCGGCGATCAGCGAACGCACTTTGTCGGCTGTCCGCGCCATTGCAAGCCCTTTCGGCGTGGACGCTAATCAACCTTTTAGTTCGTCCGCCCCAGCGACCCGTCTCGAAGCAGCGCACGTGCTGCCCCGCAGGACGGTCGGCGACGGCGATGCGTCGGGGCGTCAGATCGCCTCGTCGATCGTCGTTCGGAGGTCGTCCCACACCGCGTCGGGTGACTGCTCGCCGTCGATCTCTTTGAGCGCGCCCGCCTCACGGTAGTGCTCGATCACCGGCTCGGTGGTCTCGTGATAGACCCGGAGGCGCTCGCGCACAGTGTCCTCGGTGTCGTCGTCGCGCTGGATCAGCTCGCCGCCGCATTCGTCACAGACGCCCTCCTCCTCGGGTTGGTCGAACTCGACGTGGTAGTTCGCGCCGCACTCGTCACACACCCGTCGGCCGGTCAGCCGATCGACCAGCTCGGACTCGCTCACCGAGAGCAGACAGACGGCGTCGAGAGTCGTGATATCCGCGAGATACTCGACCTGGTCTTCGTTCCGGGGGTAGCCGTCGAGCACGTAGCCCTCAGCGTTACCAAGTGCCTCGGCGACGATCTCGTTCACCACGGGGTCGGGGACGAGTTCGCCCGCCTCCATGAACGATCGGGGGGTGCCGTGTTCGGTCTCCATGTCCTTGTTCGCCCGGAGCGCGTCGCCGGTCGTGACGTGAGGGATGTCGTACTCCTCTGCGACGTTCGCGCTCTGGGTGCCCTTCCCTGCACCGGGTGGTCCGAGCAGCAGGACGTTCGGTTGCTGGCTCATGGGCGCGCTTCGCAGGCGACAGTAAAAGGTTTGCAGATACGCGTCGAGACGCCCTGTCGGCTCGGTGACGTTCGCCGCCGCGTTCGCCTACTGAGGTTGGAGTGTTACCGACGCGCTTCCTCGTCGGCCTCGGCGAGGTCTGCCGCCTGCTCTTGGACAGCGGTTATCTCGCGGTCGGCCGCCGCCTTGTCGACGTCGTAGACGTGTCGCCACGATTCGAGCGGCGGCCCCTCGGTCGACTCGGCCGGTCGTTCCGCCGTGTCGGCGTCGGCGGTTCTCGTGACCCGCCGGTAGCCGAGGACGATCACGAAACCCACTACTAGGGCCGCGATGGCCGCGTTTGCCAGCGCCCCGATCGGAGCGAGGAGGGAAAGCAGGGCCATGGGATGGCTCGTGTGTCTGGTGACTAAAATGTTCCTCTGTCCGTCACGTCATTCATCGTTCGATCCCCACCGTCCGAACTCCGCCGTGGATTTATGCCGGCAGATCCCCTACGCGAGCGCGTGAGCAGTCGCATCAGCGCGCTCGATGCGGTGGTGTTCGGGGTCGACGTCCAGAGCGGGGACGTCCGCGGTGACGCACCCTCCTACGCCGTTGTTGCGTTCGATGGCGAGAACCTCGATCGTGACGTCGTCTCGCACCGAAAGCTCCGGCGGCTGATCGACCGCGAGGAGCCCGCGATCGTCGCCACCGACAACGTCTACGAACTCGCCGCCGACAAGGACGCTCTCGTCCGACTGCTGGGCAGTCTGCCGGACGAAACCAGGCTCGTCCAGGTCACCGGCGACGAGCAGCCCGAACCCCTCTCGCGGGTGGCGAGCCGCCACGGAGTTCCATATGGCAAGAAGCCGATGAAGGAGGCAGAAGCCGCCGCACGGCTCGCGGCCGCGAACGTCGGATACGAGGTTTCGGCGTTCACCGACACTACCGAGGTGAAGGTCTCGCGTGGCCGTTCGACCGGCAGCGGCGGGTGGTCGGAGGATCGCTACACCAGGCGGATCCACGGGTCGGTCAAGCGTCGCGCTCGCGAGGTCGACACCGAGCTGCGGGAGGCGGGCCTCGACTACGAGATGGACGAGACCGAGAAGTACGGCGGGTACGCCAACGCGGTCTTTACTGTCGAGGCGCGGCCGTCGGACATTCCGGTGTCGGCCAGGCGCTCGGGCGACACCAGAACCGAGATCGAGCGCGTCCGGCGGGACGGGATCGAGTTCCGCCCGCTCGCGAAGCGCCGGGATCACGTGCTCGTGGGGATCGATCCAGGCACGACGACCGCGGTGGCGATCGTCGGGCTCGACGGCGCGGTGCTGGACGTGCTGAGCACGAGGACCGCCGACACCGCCGCGGTGATCGAGTGGATCGTCGAGCGCGGTCGGCCGGTCGTGGTGGCGGCCGACGTCGAGCCGATGCCCTCCACAGTCGAAAAGATCCGCCGGAGCTTCTCGGCGGCGGGCTGGGTGCCCGAGCGCGATCTGGCCGTGGACGAGAAACAACACCGGACTCGCGAGGAAGGATACGACAACGACCACGAGCGCGACGCGCTCGCCGCCGCCCTCCACGCGTTCGACGAGTACGAGGACACCTTCGAGCGCGTCGGCCGGAAGGTGCCCCCACGGATCGAGACCGGCGAAGTGATCGCTCGCGTGGTCGCGGGCGAAGAGTCGGTCGAGACCGTTCTCGCGGATCTCGCGGGCGACGACGAGGCCGACGACGACGAGGACGAGCACGAACCACGCGAACTCACGCCCGAGGAGCAGCGGATCAAGGACCTCGAAACACGGGTCGAGCGCCTCGATTCACACGTCGACGACCTCGAGACGACGATCGAAGCAAAAGACGAGGAGATCGCGGAGTACGAGCGCGAACTCACCGACGCGAGGCGCGAGGAGCGCCGCGAAGCGCGGGAGCGCCGCGAGGTCAACCGGCTCGAACGCGAGAACGAGCGCCTCGAACGCGAACTCGACGAACAACGCGAGGCGAACGAGGAACTCACCGAAAAACTCGATCGGCTGAAGGAGCTTTGGCGGCTGGATCACTCGAACTTCGCCGACGTGGCCGAGGCGAAACAGGGCCTCGTCCCTGTGAAGCCGGTCGCGAAGTTCACCAAGAGTGCGCTCCGGGAAGCCGACGAGCGCTACGGCCTCGCGGCAGGCGACGTGGTCTACCTCCGCGACGCGTCGGGTGCCGGCCGCTCGACCGCCGAAACGCTGGTTGAGCGCGAGCCCCGCGTCGTCCTCAAGGACGGTGGGCTTTCGGAGGTCGCTCGGGAGCTGCTGTTCGAACACGAGATCCCGGTCGCGCCCGCCGACGAGGTGCCGATCGAGGAGGTCGACGATCTCGCGGTCGCGCGCGAGGGGACGGTCGAGGCCGCCATCGAGGGGTGGCGAGAGCGCGCTGTCGCGTGGCGCAAGGACCAGAACGAATCGATGGTCGATCAGGTCATCAGCGAACATCGGGCGGACCGCAGCGAGAGCGACTGACGAACGGGTGCGTTCGCGTCAGAACATCCCGTCCATCCCGAACGCGGCAAGCATTCCCGAGAGCAGTCCGCGTGCCACGAGAAGGAGTCCGACGAGCACGAGCGCGATCCCGCCAGCGACGATCGGGGCGGCGTAGGCGACGACAGCGAGGCCGGCGAGACAGCAAAGGACGCCAACGACGCCGGCGAGGCCGAGTCGGTTCAACATATCGACGAACAGTCCGTCGGCGGGTTAAACACAGTGAAGTTCCAGCACGACGGTAGCGGTCGAGACACGGATCTCGCCCTGTGTCGGTTCGGAATCCACAGCCGGGGCCTTGAAAGAGTTAAACCGTTCGCTGTCGAACGTCGGCCCATGAGCGACAACCAGGGACGGAAAGACCTTCGGATGCCCGACGACGACGAGGTGTTCGCCGTCGTGACCGAGATGCTCGGCGCGAACCGGGTGAACGTCCGGTGTATGGACGGCACCGAACGAACCGCACGGATTCCTGGTCGGATGCAAAAGCGGGTTTGGATTCGGGAGGACGACGTCGTGCTCGTCTCGCCGTGGGACTGGCAGGACGAGAAAGCCGACATCGAGTGGCGATACGACAAACAGGACGCCGACCAGCTCCGACGGGAGGGCCATATTCAGGGATAACGTGGCCATCCAGACACTCTCCCCCGTTTTTCTCGATATGCACCGACGACTGAGTGACCAGTACAGCGCCATCGGCACGAAGAACGTCGGCCCCGCCGACCCACACCGCGGTGACGACGAATGAGTGGCGAGGAGGAGTACGATCTCGTCGATACCGACGCCACCGAGGAGCCGGGCGACGAGTGGGAGGAACTCGACGTGTCCGACACCGACGCCGACCGCGTCGCCCGCAAGCAAGACCGGGAGTTCGCACAGTTCAGGGAGCGCATCAAGGACGCCGACCAGTTCAAGGTCGAGGGTGGCGTCTTCGACGAGGCGACCCTCGGCGCGCTCTACAAACTGGTCCAGGACGGCCACATCGACGCGTTCGGCGGGCCGATTTCGACGGGAAAGGAAGCCCACGTCTTCCTCGCGGACGCGGACGGGGCCGACGTCGCGGTCAAGATCTACCGGATCAACGCGAGCGATTTCCGGCAGATGCGCAAGTATCTGGAGGGCGACCCGCGATTCGATAACATCGGCTCGAAAAAGAAGAAGGTGGTGCTCGCGTGGACGAAAAAGGAGTTTGCCAACCTCCGGCGTGCGGCGGCGGCAGGGGTCAACGTGCCGAACCCGATCGCGGTCGAGCGCAACGTACTCGTGATGGAGTTCGTGGGCCAGGACGGTGAGCGTGCGAAACGCCTCGGCGAGGTTCACATCGAGAACCCGCAGACGACGTACGAGGTCGTCCGGGAGTACACCCGCCGGCTGTACGACGCCGGGCTGATCCACGGCGACCTCTCTGAGTACAACATCGTGGTCCACGACTCGCAGCTGTGGATCATCGACCTCGGCCAGGCGGTCACGATCCACCACCCCAACAGTCGCGAGTTCCTCGAACGTGACTGCCGGAACGTGGCGAACTTCTTCGCGCGTCAGGGGCTCGACACCGACGGCGAGGAGCTGCTGGCGCACGTGACGAGCGAAGCCGAGCCGCGCGAAGACTGATTGTCGTGGGGGCCGTACACATGGTATGAACGATGTATCGGTTCGAGCCGCCACAGTGGATGACGTGGCCGCGATCCAGCGGGTCGCGCGCCAGGCGTGGCACGCGACATACGGGGAGTTCCTGGCTACGGAGGCCATCGATACGATTCTCGCGGACTGGTACGCGGCCGAGGAGATCGAGGCCCCGATCACGAGCGAGCGGAGCGTCTACCTCGTGGCCGAAAGTGAGGAAATCGTGGGCTACGCGAGCGCCGCGCCGATCGGCGCGGAGGACGACGATCAGGAAGCGCAGTTGTATGCCATCTACGTCGATCCCGACCGGTGGGGCGACGGGATCGGCACGACGTTGCTCGAAGCTGTCGTCGATCGCCTCGCCGAGCGTGACGTCGAACGGCTTCGAGTCGAGGTCCTCGCGGACAACGCGGTTGGCGTCTCGTTTTACGAATCTCGCGGGTTCGAGCGGACCGCCGAGCGCGAGCGCGAAATCGGCGATCAGACCCTCTCAGAGTACGTCTACTACCGTTCGGTACCGCTTTGACCCACGAGCCCTGTCACAGCCGATACTGTCTCTCGTCTCTGTGGAGTAACCAAACCTCATTTGCCGACGATGGCTGGCATGCTGACTGGTAAGTCCATCGAAACGTCTCACACGACTCTTCTGGGTTGTACATCGTGAGATCTCAAAGACCGCTCTCGCGGCTCAGTCGTCGGTTTTCGCTGGTTCTTCGGTGACGTTGATCGAGACGCCGATGTTATCCTGCGTCTCGCCGAATCCTGCGCTCAGGACCCGGGTTAGCGCGTCCTCGACGCGTTCGTCGGTTTCCGAGTAGTCGTCGGGTGCGACCTCGACGACGAACCCGGTGGTGATGTTGGGCGCAGTCGGAAGAAAGAGCACGTCGCGGCCGTCGCTAGTCTGCTTGCCGGTTTTGAACGCCGTCATCCGCATCCCGTTCCAGGTTTCGAGTTTCACCGGGGCCTGGAGGTCGCCGGTGCCCGTCACCGCGGTTTCGACCGCCATCTTCGAGGCGTTGTAGACCACCCTGAGCCCCGGGAGGCTGTTCATCACGTCGTCGATCGCACCCTCGACCAGCGGCCCTGTCGCCGTGCGCATCAGATACCCGATCGCGAACACCAACAGGGCGAACAGGATCAGCGTGAGCGGAACCCGAACCCACCCCGGCTCGATACTTTCGATGAACGGCAGCGTCGCGATGGCGTTGTAGATGAACGCGATGACGTAGAGCGTGACGATGACCGGCACGAGCACGATCAACCCGCTCGTGGCGTCGCGCTTCCAGGAGGTCATTTGTTCGACGGTCACCCCCGACCGTAATGAGCGCTTCCCCTACTGCCCCACGATCGCCCGCAGCGCAAACGTGAGGTTCTCGGTCCGTTCCATCGCCCGCCGGGAGAAATAGGATAGCCACTTGCCGCCGTAGGGGGCGTACTGCCAGACGTCGTACTCCTCGGCGAGTTCGAGTTGGGCCTCCTCGCGGACCCCCATCAGCATCTGGATCTCGAAGTCCGTCCCGAACTCCTCGTGGCGGCGGGTTGCGTGCTCGATCATCGCGGGGTCGTGACTTCCCACCGCGATGCCGTCGTCGAACTCTTCGAACATGAAATCGAGACAGTCGCGGTAGGCCTCGTTGACCCGCGGCTTCTTCCGGTGGGCGATCGCCGCGGGCTCGTCGTACGCACCCTTCACCAGCCGGACTTTCCCCGGCAGGTCTGCCAGCCGGCGGAGGTCCTCGGGGGTGCGCTTCAGATTCGCCTGAATGCAAACGCCGACCCGCTCGTACTCCGTGGCGTGATCGGCGTAGGCGTCGAGCGTGGCGTCGGTCGTCGGATGGTCCTCCATGTCGATCCAGACGAATTTTTCGTGGGTGGCCGCCCGATCGACGATAATCGCGAGGTTCTCTCGAAACGTCTCCTCGCCGATCCCGAGGCCGATCTGTGAGGGTTTGACCGAGATGCATGCCCCGAGTCCCGCGTTGTCGATATCCGTGAGGAGATCACAGTAGGCGTCGCGGTCGTCGATCGCGGGTTCGGGCTGCTCGTAGTGCTCGCCGAGCCGGTTACAGATGGTTCTGACGCCCTGGTCCTCGAGCTGGCGGACGTGTTCTAAGAGTTCGGCCGGGGTCTCGCCCGCGACGAACCGACTGGCGATCGGCGGGATCATGCGCGCAATTCTTGCCGGGCGATCAATAGCAGTTCCGCTCCGCGATCGGGTCCGGTTCCACCGACCGCAGCTGCTCGTCGAGAATCGAATCGGCGTTGGATCGGTGGTTCGAGCGACGGTCGCTATGAGATGTTGTCGACGATGACGTCGGCGAACTCGCTGGTGGCGAGTTTCTCGCCGCCCTCGATCTGTCGGTGGATGTCGTAGGTGACCTGCTTCGAGGAGATGGTGGCCTCGACGGCGTCGTAGACCTTCTGTGCGGCGTCGTCCCAGCCGATCTCCTGGAACAGGATCCGACCCGAGAGGATCAGCGCGGTCGGGTTGGCCTTGTCCTTGCCGGCGTGTTTCGGCGCGGAGCCGTGGACGGGTTCGGCGACCATCCGACCGTCACCGATGTTCGCGCCTGGCGCGATCCCGAGTCCGCCGATCTGTGCGCCGGCGGAATCGGAGAGGTAGTCGCCGTTCAAGTTCGGCATCGCGAGGACGTCGTAGTTGTCGGTGCGGGTGAGGATCTGCTGGAGCATGTTGTCCGCGATCCGGTCGTTGACCACGAGTGTGTCCTCGGGTGCGTCACCGTCCTCGTCCTCCCAGAGGGTGTCCTCGGTGATGACCTCGTCGCCGTACTCCTCTGCGGCGACCTCGTAGCCCCAGTCACGGAACGCGCCCTCGGTGAACTTCATGATGTTGCCCTTGTGGACCAGCGTGACCGAGTCGCGGTCGTGAGCGAGGGCGTAGTCGATGGCCTTCCGGACGAGGCGTTTGGTGCCGAACTCGGTGATGGGTTTGACGCCGATCCCCACCGCACCCTCGTGGATCGACTCGTCGAACTCCATCTCCTCTTCGACGAACTCGCGGACCTGCTCGACCTCGTCGGTGCCGGCCTCCCACTCGATGCCGGCGTAGACGTCCTCGGTGTTCTCCCGGAAGTTGACCATGTCCATCGCGCCCGGATCGGATACCGGCGAGGGGACACCGTCGATGTGGAAGGTCGGTCGGACGTTGGTGTAGAGATCGAGGCGTTTGCGGAGCGCGACGTTCAGGCTCCGAAAACCCGCGCCGACGGGGGTTGTGAGCGGGCCCTTGATGCCGACGTTGAACTCGCGGAGTGCCTCCAGGGTGTCCGCAGGGAGGTTCTCGTTGTAGCGCTCGCGGGCGGCCTCGCCGGCGTAGAGGCGCATCCAGTGGATCTCGCGTCCTGTCGCTTCCGCGGCCGCTCCCAGCACGCGCTGGGCGGCGGGTGCGACGTCCTGGCCGATCCCGTCACCGTGGATGAACGGGATGATCGGCTCGTCGGGAACGTCGAACTCGTCGCTGCCGGCGGCTTCGATGCGCTCGCCCTCATCAGGTACCTCGACTCGATCGTAGCTCATATCATCCGAATTCGTCGTGGCGCGCTCAAAGGTCTACCGTTCTCCGATCCGGGGTACTCGGTCTCGTACCGGTTCGTGAGGGTTATGCGACCGGCCCCGGTGGCGCACTCATGCAGCTCATCGTCCACGGTGGGGCGGGCAGCGCACCCGACGATCCCGAGTCGCGCCAGAGAGCCCTCGACGAGGCTGCGGCGACCGGCACCGGAGAACCGACGCCGGCCGCCGCAGTCGTCGCAGCTATCGGCGTCCTCGAACGCGCTCCACGGTTCAACGCCGGCGTCGGCGGGGCAATCCAGGACGACGGGACTGCCAGAACCGACGCGGGGATCATGACCGACGAGCGCGAGGTGGGGGCGGCCTGCTCGATGCCCGGTGTCCGCGACGCCGGGAGGGTCGCCCGAGCCGTCATGAACGAGACGCCACACGTGCTCGTCGCCGGCGACCATGCCGTTTCGCTGGCCGAAGGATTCGGTGTCGAGACCGAGGTCGATCTCACGACCGAGCGGACGCGCGAGCGGTGGGATGACCTCTCACCGTCTGATGGGAACGACGTCGAGGAACGGCTCGCGTGGGTCCGCGAGCAGTTCGGCGGCTCGGATACGGTTGGAGCGGTCGCCGTCGACGATGGAGAGATTGCGGCAGCAACCTCGACCGGGGGACGGTGGTGTGCGCTCGCCGGTCGGGTGGGCGACGTTCCCCAGGTCGGGAGCGGGTTCTACGCCACGCCCGCGGGCGGTGCGAGCGCGACCGGGGCGGGTGAGGACATCGCCCGAATGACGCTCTCGCGGCTGGCGGTCGAGCGGCTCGAAGCTGGCGACGGTCCCGAGACGGCCGCCGAGCACGCTATCGACGAGTTGGCGACCGAAACCGATGGCGGGGCGGGAATCATCGTGCTCGATGACGAGGGTAGGGTGGGAAGCGCGTACAACACCGAAGCGATGCAGACGAGCACGGCCAAGCAGTCGTAGCCCGAACGGCAGGCGTTTTGGTGGTTCGGTCCAACGTCGTGCCATGAGCGATGTGGACCTCTCGTCGGAGCAGTACGAAAAACACCGTGAGGCTGGCGAAATCCTCGCCCAGGTGCGCGAGGAGGCTGCCGAGCGCGTCGAGGTCGGTGTGAGCCACCTCGATGTCGCGGAGTGGGCCGAGGAGCGCACCCGCGAGCTGGGGGGCGAGCCCGCCTTCCCGGTCAACATCTCGATCGACGAGGAGGCCGCCCACGCCACCCCGAGCGCTGACGACGAGACGACGTTCGGTGAGGAGATGATCAACCTCGATATCGGGGTACACGTCGACGGCTGGCTCGCTGACACTGCCATCACCGTGGACCTCTCGGGTCACGACGACCTCGCGGAAGCGCCCGAGGCCGCACTCGACGCCGCACTCGATCTCGTCGAACCGGGTGTCGAGACCGGCGAGATCGGCGCACGCATCGAGGAGGTCATCGACGACTACGGCTACAACCCCGTCGTCAATCTCACCGGCCATGGGCTCGGCCGCTGGGAACAGCACATCCCGCCGAACATCCCGAATCGGGCAGTGAGCCAGAGCGTCGAGCTCGAAGCGGGCGACGTGGTCGCTGTCGAGCCGTTCGCCACCGACGGCGGCGGGAAGGTCTCGGAAGGTGGTGACGAGCAGATCTACGCACTCGACCGCGAGCAGTCGGTCAGAAACCGGGACGCGCGCAAGGCGCTCGAACAGATCACCGAGGAGTTCCGCACGCTCCCCTTCGCCACCCGGTGGCTCGACGTCGATCGTCCCGAGATGGCCCTTCGCCGGCTCGAACGCCAGAACGTGGTTCACGGTTATCCGGTGCTGAAAGAGGACGACGGTGCGCTCGTGAGCCAGAAAGAACACACCATCATCGTGACCGAAGACGGCTGTGAAGTGACGACCGAGCGCTGAGACGTCGGTTGCGGGGCTGTTGCGGTGCGGGCCTGGAGGATGAAGGGCGAGAGAACGAACGGAGTGAGTGACCGAGGGCTTCGGCGGTTGCGGTATGGTTCCTGGTGGATCGAGGGCGAGCGACCGCAGGGAGCGAGGGCTCGGGCGGTGCTGTGCGGTCGCGGAGAGCGCCAGTAGTTGTACCGCGAGCGAACGAAGTGAGCGAGCGGGTGTTTTTAGTCCAGGTTTTTACGAGGAGAGGTGCGCGAGCGAAGCGAGCACACCCGACGAAGTAAAAAAGTGGTCTACCACGGCTCGCTTTTCAGTCCCACTTGATAGGCGACCACGTTAGTGCCGACGTGGAGCAGCGGGGTGACGACGAGAACGACCGCGAGAACGGGCAGCGTGAACGTTGCGGTGAGCCACTCGAACGCGCCGAGAGCGGTCAGGAGGAGTGCGCCGAGGACGAAATCGAACTGGTCGACGCCAGGGAAGGCCGCGCCGCGCTCCCGGCCGGTGCGACGCTTGAGGAAGGAAGCGGCTGCGTCGCCGACCATCGCGCCAATCGGTAGTGTGACCATCACGATAGGTGGGAACTCCGGGAGCGGGAGGCCAGTCGCCGCCGAGACCGGGGGTTCGATGGCGTTCAGCACGAGCGCGAGCGCGATCCCCGCGAGCGCGCCCGCGGCGGTCCCGCGCCACGTTTTGCCGTCGCCGAGCACGCGCGCGCCGCGCCACGTTCGCCCGGCGTCGATGGGGCGACCGCCGCCGACGAGGACGGCGGCGTTGTTCGGAACGTACGCCGGCAGCATCGCCCAGAACGCGACGGCGACGACTGCGACAGGGTCCATACCGCCGGATCGGCGGTCGGCGGTATGATACTGTCGGAGTTTGGGGACCGCACCACGCGGGACGTCCGCTACACGCCGGGGATGAACCCGAGTATACCGACGGTTTCGAGGACGAGCCAGCCGATGAACACCCCGTAGACGCCGAGCAGGCCGATCCCTTCCCGTTCGGTGAGTGTCAGTTCGGTCCTGAGAACGGTGAAGAGCACTAGCGTCGCGAGGGTGAGAAACGCCATCATCGGGACGGTGGCGGCGAAGTCGACTGCCGCGGTGCCGGCGACCAGTACGCCTGCGGGCACCGCGACGAGGAGATCGAACGTGTTGCTGCCGAGGACGTTCGCGAGGCTAGTCACGCCCTCGCCGCGCTTCGCTGCCTTGACACTCACGAACGCGTCGGGCAGGCTGGTCCCGGCCGCGACGACGGTCAGTCCCCAGATGGAACTCGGGGTGTCGAACAGGTCGCCGAACCCGATCGCCGCCTGGACCAGCCCCTCCACCGCGATCAGGATGACGGCGAGGCTCACCGCGAGCGCCGCCCACTCCCGCACGACGTTGATCCCGTCGGTGGTCGCCGTCGATTCGTATTCGACGACGTCCTGATACTGGATAAACATGTAGAGTGCGTAGAGGGCGAGCGGGGCGAGCGCGAGCGGCCGCGTGACGGTGCCGACGAGCGAGCCGGGCGCGGTCGGGTTGTAGATGACCGCGAGCGCGAACGTGATGAGGAGCCCCGCGACCGCGAGCATGTAGAACTGGGCCTCTTTGTACACCAGCGTGCGATCCGCTTCGAGATCACCCTGGCTGAAATAGCCGCTGAGCGCCGGGATCACGAGGATGTTGAACACTGCGGAGCCGACGATCGCGCTCACGCCGAGATCAAATTCGCCGTGGAGCAGCGTCGAGAGGACGGCCGCCGAAAGCTCCGGAAAGCTCGACCCGACCGCCGCGACGACGGCTCCCTGGACGACCGCCGGCAGCCCGTAGTACGTCGACAGTCGGTCGCTGGTGCGCTCCAGTAGACTGCTTCCCTTCCACACGCCGGCAGTAGCCACGACGGCGATCACCGCGTACAGGGCGACCTGAGTCGCGCTCATCGTCCGACGCTACCGACGGCCGATCCCATAACACTCCTGTTATCGCTCGACGACTGCCGACTCAGCCGAGCTGGTCGGCCACGATCGCGTCCGCACGCTCGACGAACGCTTCCTTCTCCTCGGTCGGAATCGTCGCCCCGGCGGCGACGTCGTGGCCGCCGCCGTCACCGTCGAGTGCGCGTGCGGCTTCGCCCATCACCGCCGAGAGGTCGAGGCCCTCCCGCACCAATCGGTGACTCCCACGGGCCGAAACCTTGCTCTCGACATCGTTCTTCGCGGCGAACGCGACGATCGGCTTGTCCGAACGCGTCGCGTCGGCTCCGAGCGCCATCCCCGCGACGATCCCCACGATGGTCTCGCGGATCTCGTCGCCGGCGTCGAACCACTGGAGGTAGTCCTCGCTGGTTACGCCCGTCTGCTTCACCCAGTCGAGGCCGGTCGCGAGGTTCCGGCGGTGGTTCGAGAGCAGGCGGCGCGCCCGTGCGAGCGCCTCGTCGCGATCGCCCAGACAAACCGCGAGACCGACGTCGGCGCGGTCGTAGCGGGCGGTGGCGTTGAGTAGTGTCGAGAACTCGCTGGCGTCTCGGAGTTCCGTGCCCGCCGGCTCGTCGGACAGTGTGTACGTCGTCCCCACCAGCTCGTCGATCCGTCCGGCGGGGACGCCACGCTCGACCGCGCGTTGGACGAGCCCGCTCGCCACCGCCTGGCGCTCGTCGGCGGTGAGATCGACCCACCGTCGCCAGCCGCCCTCGTCTTCGAGATCGAGGCCGAGTCCGGTAAGGAACTCACGTGCCCCGCGCTCGCTTCCCGAGATTCCCGGAATCCGAACATCGGTCGCGTATTCGAGGAGTTTCGGGAGCGGCCGGGTTTGCTTGCCGTAGAGCGCCAGATCGGTGGCTTCGTTCACGACGTCCGCCGCACAGCCTTCGGCGACGATTTCGGTGTTCGCGCCCGTGAGTTCCCCGTCGCTCGCCTGCATGTCGCCGACCGCGCCGACGACCGCGAGACCGGCGAGATCGCGGTTTTCCGTCGTTTTCCCTCCGCTCGTGTCACCGTCACACTCTGCCAGCGCCCGGGCGAGAACGTACGTCGTCCCCGCTCCCGAGAGTTCCGACGATCCATCGAGACCAACGAGCAGCGGATTCAGGTGGAATTCCGTGTCGGCATCCGCGGGCTGGTGGTGGTCCGCAATCACCGGCGTGAATGCGCCTGCGGCCTCGTGTTCGGCGATGTGATCGAGCTGGCCGCTACCGAAGTCGGTAAACAGCACAGTTTCGAACTCGGTGGCCGCGATCTCGGCGATCGCGTCGGCGTCGAGCTGTTTCTCGAAGACGACCTCGAAGGGAATCTCCGCCCGCTCGAGCGCCCGTGCGGCGACTGCGGCGCTGGTCAGCCCGTCGGCGTCGATGTGCGAGGCCACGAGCACTTCGTCGGCCCCCACGAGTGCGTCGGCGCACGCGCGGGCGTCGTCGGCGAGCTCGGGGACCGGTGAGGCCATCGTCCTCGGTTGGCGCGCGATCCGGTTTAAGTCTCCGGACCGTTGGCGGCCGTCCCGTCCAAGAGATCGACCCCGGCCCGTGCGAGTGCGTCGAACGTCGCTTCCGTTGGCACGATGTCGACGCCGATCCCTGCGGCCGCCGCAGTTGCCCGAGTCGGCTCGCCGATCGCCCCGACGACCCCGTCTTCGAGACCGGCGACCGCCGCCTCGCGGAGTCCGCGATCGGCGGCCGCTTCGAGGAAGTGTTCGATCGTGAGCGAGGAGGTGAACAGCGCGGCCGCGAGATCGCCATCGGCGGCGAGTTCGGCCGAGTGGCCCGCTTGCTGTGGACGAACGAGCTCGTACAGAATCGTCTCGTGGACGTATGCGCCGTTCTCGGCGAGCCCGTCGGTGAGCACCGCCGACCCGTGATCGCTCCTCGCGACTTCGACGCGCATACCGGGGACCTCGTCGGCGAGATGGGCCACGAGACCCGTCGAGGAGAACTCTTCGGGGACGTGATCGACCCGATAGCCAGCCATTCGGAGCGCGTCGGCGGTTGCGGTGCCGATGGCACACACCTTCCCCTCCGGCTCCCACCCCGCGTCGGCGACGATCTCGACGCCGGTTTTGCTCGTCAGGATCGTGTACTCGGCGTCCGTCCGTGGCGTGGTTCCCGTGGATTCGACCGCGAGCATCGGGTCCGCCACCGGCTCGACACCGAGCGATGCGAGCAGCTCGCTCGCCCGTTCGATGCGCTCGTCGGCCGGCCGGAACACCGCGACCTTCATTTTCGAAGGAACTCCCGTACCCGATCGCGCTCACTGGCTACGTCGCCGATGACGGTGACAGCGGGCGGTTCGATACCCTCGCGGTCGGCGACTCCGGTGATCGTTTCGAGCGTGCCGGTCACGACCCGTTCGTCGGGCCGGCTCGCGCGCTCGACCAGCGCGACCGGTGTTTCGCTACCCATGCCGGCTTCGCGGAGCGCGGCGGTGTACTCTGGCAGTTTGCCGACACCCATCAGCACCACGATCGTGCCGTGGGTGGCGGCGAGCGCGTTCCAGTCGACTGCCGACTCTTCTTTCGTGGGGTCCTCGTGGCCGGTCACGAACGATACAGTGGAAGCGTGTTCGCGATGAGTCGCGGGGATGCCCGCGAGTGCGGGGCCGGCGAGTGCCGAGGTCACGCCGGGGACGACTCGAAAATCGACGCCGTGCTCGGCGAGATAGGCTGCCTCCTCGCCGCCGCGGCCGAACACGAACGGGTCGCCCCCCTTCAGCCGGACGACCGTCTTCCCCTCACGCGCGAGTTCGACCAGCCGCTCGTTGGTGTACTCCTGGCTGGTGCGTTCGCCGCCCGCACGTTTGCCGACGTCCTCGCGCTTGTCTTCGGGGATCGTCTCGATGATCGCCGGCCCAGGAAGCTTGTCGTGGAGCACGACGTCGGCCTCGTCGATGAGTCGGCGGGCTTTCACGGTAAGGAGTTCGGGATCGCCCGGGCCGCTCCCCACGAGGGAGACGATCCCGGTTGCCTCAGTCTCGTTCTCGGTCATTCCGCGCGTTTCGCCTCCTCTTCCTCGTCCCGTTTGGCCTGTTCGATCAGGTCGGCCGCGCCCCGATCGGCGAGGTCACCGGCGAAGTCGCGGGCCGCCGTCGGATGGCGCTCGATCGGGAGGTCCCGCGTGGCGGCCACCTCCTCGCTGCCGTCCTGACTCAGTACCCGAACGACGACTCGGACGTACTCTCCTTGGATGACTGCGTGTACGCCCATCGGTGCGACGCAGCCACCGCCGAGCTCCTCCAAAACCACCCGTTCGACGGTGGTTTCGACACGCGTTCGGGGGTGATCCAGCACCTCGTTGAGAGTTTCGGCGAGTTCGCCGTCACGGGCCGTGACCGCGAGCGCGCCCTGGCCGGGTGCCGGGACGAATTCGCCGGTCGGCAGCTCGCGGGTGTCCACGCGGCGCGCGAGGCCGGCGCGTTCGAGTCCCGCCGCCGCGAGCACGATGGCGTCGAGTTGGGTCTCGACGTCGCGTTCGAGCGATCGGCGCTCGATCTCGTTCAGATCGTCAAACCACTCCTGGGGTGTGCGGTCGTACTCTGGCAGGTCGTCCTCGTTCCCGTCGTTCGTGTTCTCTCCGTCTCCCTCCCCGCTCTCACTCCCCTCCTCGTCCGCATTTGCGGCCTCCATCCGCCGTTCGTGTTCGTGCTGGCGGTGCGGCGCGAGCAGCTTCTCGATCCGCGTATCGACGTTCCCTCGGAGCGGCTGAACGTCGAGATCGGGCCGCGTTGCGAGCAGTTCGGCCTTCCGTCGGAGGCTCGACGTGCCGACGACGCTCCCTTCGGGAAGATCGTCGAGCGTCGCTCCGTCGGGCGTGACGAGGAGGTCACCAGGCGTGGCGCGTTCGGGGACGCCCGCGATCACGAGATCGTCGGGGCTCTCGGTGGGAACGTCCTTCATCGAGTGTACCGCGGCGTCACAGTCGCCGTCGAGGACTTGCTGGTCGAGCGCACGGACGAACGCACCGGTCTTGCCGAGGCGGTGGATGAGTTCGTCGCGGAGCTGGTCGCCCGTGGTTTCGACCTCGACCAGCTCGACCGTGTGGCGGCGGGCTTCGAGGCGTTCTTTCACCGTCGCCGCCTGGCGGATGGCGAGGTCGGAGCCCCGCGTCGCCAGCCGGATGGTCCCGTCGCGCGCGTTCATACCTGCCTTCGGACACCGAGCTTCAAACCACCTTCGAGAGACGTACGCGACCGTTGTTCTGTCAGTCCGTGGGTGAGCGGGCCGAGCAAACGGTGGATATCCGGGTTCGGCTGACGGCGAGCCACGGGCTTTCGAGGTAGGTGGCGTGGTAGAAAATAACTCGATTACGCGTTGTTCATCCGCAGCGCCGTCTCCTCGCCGCAGATCATGCATTCGCTGATCCGGTAGGGTTCGCGCGAGAACTCCGCGTTCTCGGCTTTCCCGCTCTCGGTGCGAAGCTCGATCGAGACGCTATGGCTGGTGTCGCGGTCGCAGACATCGCAAGATTCGCTGACGCCGTCTGCAGCATCGGTGCGGGTTGACATCGACAGGTGCTCGGGGTGTTGCCACCATAAACCTCCAATTCCGTTGGCCTCAGTTCCGACGGTTCAACTGCCGATAGCGACAATTGCCGGCGAAACAGGCTCGGAACACGGAATTTGCCGCCCACTGTTCAACCGTTCATCCTGGCCGAAACAGTCGAAAACGGCCGAAAAGTTTATATATGGCTGTCGTTGGCACTCGATACATCCGGAAAGTCTCTAACCGCGCCACCGCTCAGTCTCCACATGGAGCAGGTGTTCGCCCCGTGGCGCATCGAGTGGGTCGAGCGCGACGGCGACTCTGGAGGGTGTCCGTTCTGCGAGCTTCCCGACCGCGACGCGGACCGTGAATCACGGATCGTGGCTCGGAGCGAGCATGCCTTTTGCCTCCTGAACAACGCCCCGTACAACCCGGGCCACGCGATGGTGATCCCCTATCGCCACACCGGCTCGTACCCCGATCTCGACGACGAGGCACTCCTCGATCACTCGCGGCTCGTCCAGCGCACGCTCGCCGCGATCGACGACGGACTCGATCCCGATGGAGCGAACACCGGGATGAACCTCGGTGATTCGGCTGGCGGCTCGATCGACGATCACCTCCACACTCACGTGGTCCCTCGCTGGCAGGGGGACACCAACTTCATGCCGGTGGTGAGCGACACGAAGGTGATCGTGGAAGCGATCGACGACACCTACGACCACCTCCACGACGCGTTCGCCGCACAGGACGGGGTCCGTGATCCCGGTCCCGACGAGGCGATCGTCATCGAGTGAGCACGTCCCGCCGGCTTCGGCGTGTCGAAGCGTCTATGCCATCCGCTCGCCAACCGTCGACGATGAGTCGTGCGGCCGCGGTCCGGCGTGTCGGGCTGCTCGTGCTCGCCGCGAACGTCGTGCTCGTCGGGACCAAGGGGGCCGCGTGGATCGCCACCGGGAGCCTCGCGGTCGGCTCGGAGGCTGCAAACTCCCTCGTGGATGCGGGCTACGCCGCGGTCGTACTCGGCGGACTCTACCTCACGACCCAACCCCCGGACAGCGAACACCCCCACGGTCACGAACGGATCGAGCCGTTCGTCGCGCTCGCGATCGCGCTCGCGGTCTTTCTCACCGGCGGCACAGTTCTGTGGCGGTCGCTCACCGCGATCGCCGCAGGTGACGTATCCGCCACCGGCAGCCCGATCGCGGTCGCGGTGCTCGGGGGTGCGGCGATCGGCAAGTTCGGACTGTACCGCTACTGTCTCGCTGCCGGCCGGACCCACGACTCGCCCGCGCTGACCGCGACCGCGCTCGACAACCGCAACGATGTGCTGACCGCAGGCGCGGCGCTCTGCGGCGTGGTCGGTGCACGGCTCGGCTACCCGCTGCTCGACCCGCTCGCGGCCGCGCTCGTTTCGGTGGGGATTCTCTACACCGGAATTGAGGTGGTTCGGGACAACCTGCCGTATCTCGTCGGCGGCGCACCCTCCGAGGAATTTCAGACCCGTATCCTCAGGCGCGCGCTTGCCCATCCCGATGTCGAGGGTGCACACGACGTGATCGCTCACTACGTCGGCCCCGAGATCGACGTCAGTCTCCACATCGAGGTCGAGGGCGATCGCACGCTCAGGGAGGCCCACGCGATCGAGAGCGCGGTCGTCGAGTCGATCCGCGCGCTCGATCGGGTCGACGACGTATTCGTCCACATCGACCCGAAGGAACTCGGCGAGTGGAAGGCGGACCCGGACACCGACCGCCTGGTTCGCCAGAGCGAGGAACACCCCGATGACGGCGAGCCCAGGCCGAACAGGAGCCGCCAATGACGATTACTCCGGGAAGATGCTCTCGGGGAGGTACGCCGAGACCGTCCAGTTGGGGGCGTCGACGACCTCGCTGATCTTGAGGTCGACTGCGGCCGAACACAGGATGTACGCCTCCGCCCGGGTCAGCCCACGCTCGTTGTGGAGATGGTCGATCATGTGCCGTACTGCCTTCTTCGTCGCCGTCATCAGGTCGTCGCTGATGCCCGTGGTTCCGTACATCGGCTCGTCGACGCCGGTGGGGGTGAACGGTCCCTCGGTCCGGAACTGGGGCTGTTCGATCTCCATGTCCGATCGCACGTCGAACCGCGCGGTCACGAACATCGGCGCTTCGATCCCCGTCACGCAGACCTCGCCGTCGCCCTGGGCGGCGTGACAGTCGCCGGTCGAGAACAGGCCGCCCTCGACTTCCACGGGCAGGTACAGCGTCGAGCCTTCGGTGAGGTGTTTGACGTCCATGTTCCCGCCGACGTCGCGCGGCGGCAGCGTGTCGTGTGTACCGTCCTCGCCCGGAGCGACCCCGATAGTCCCCGGGAACGGGTCGAGGGGGATTTCGATCCCGTTCACGAACTGGCCGACGTCGCCCTCCAGGTCCCAGATGTGGAGGCCCGGCTCCTCGAAATCGTCGGGCAGCAGCCCGAGCCCCATTTCGCTGGGGAAGAACACGTTGTACCCCCAACCCTTGTGCTGGCAGTCGAGGAGTTCGACTTCGAGGACGTCGCCCGGTTCCGCACCCTCGACCGCGACCGGTCCCGTGAGTGGGTGGACGGGATCGAAGCTCACGTCCGGGACATCCTCGACGGTGGTCTCGACGTCGATCTGACCGTCGACCGCGTCCCGGCATTCGAACCGGACGACGTCGCCCGGTTCGACGGTCAGCGCGGGATCGAGACTGTTGTCCCACGCGCTGTGGATGTTCTCGTCGCGATCGCTCAGTCGATGATCGATGGTGTACTCGCGTTCGGTGTGTGCCATGCGTTCGCGCTCGACGTGTCGTCACCACATAAAGCCGCAGGACGGGTGGCGCGCGGGAGCACGCCGAAGGCGTGCGACTCGCGCGAGGGATGAGCGAGGAACGAAGTGACGAGCGAATCGGCTGGGGAAGGTGTGGCTTGCGGTCTCTCATTTGCAACGGGATTCGTTGCTGCGTTCTCTGCTACCGTCGAACCTGTGAGAAGCTACTGATGTCTGATATTCAACTGAACGCTTCGAGCCCAATCGACACTACACCGGCTCGCCGAAGGCGTACACCGTGTTCTGACTCGTGATCTCGACCTCGACGAAATCGCCAGGCGCGACGCCGTGTTCGGGTGCGTCCTGGATGATGATTTGGCGGTAGGCTTCGTCGTAGCACTTGACCGACTCGCCAGTGCCGGGTTCGACGACCAGGACCTCGTGGCGCTCGCCGACCATCGATTCGTAGGCCGCACCCACGACGTCCATCTTCAGGTCGGACATCGCTTTCGAGCGCTCCTTCTTGATGGTGCCGCCGAGGCCCTTCATGTCGGCGGCGTCGGTGCCGGGCCGCTTCGAGAACCGAGTGACGTTGATCCGCTCGGGCTGAGTCTCGCGGAGCAGTTCCATCGACTCCTCGTGATCGGCGTCGCTCTCGGTCGGAAAGCCCGTGATGAAGTCGGTCGCGAGCGTCCAGTGGTCGAGGTGGTCGTCGAAGGTTTTGACGACTTCGCGGAACTCGCGCACCTGATGTTGGCGGCGCATCTCCCCGAGTACGTCGTCGCTCCCGCTCTGGACCGGCGCGTGGAGGAAGTTGTAGAGCTTCTCGTTTTCCGCGAAGACCTCGGCCAACTCCTCGCGGATGCCGTGGACGCCCTTCGGATTCGCCATCCCCACCCGGACGCGGAAGTCACCGTCGATGGCACAGATCCGATTGAGGAGCTCGTGGAGCTTTCGCTCGCCGTCGTCCCAGCCGTACACGCCGGTGTCCTGGCCCGTGATTCGGATCTCCTTCGCACCGGCGTGGACCAGCGCGCGGGCTTTCTCGACGTTCTCCTCCACAGGAGGTGAATCGATCTTGCCGGTGGCGTGCTTCGTGATGCAGTACGAACAGTCGCTCATGCAGCCCCGTGCGATCGGAAGAATGCCGATCACGCCGTCCAGAATTGGCTCCGTCCCCGGCGTCACCGTTGGACACTCGCCGTTGAGCACGACTTCGGGAACCTCGTCCCAGCCACAGACCGTGGCGTCGAGGTCGGCGAACTCCTCGCCCTGAGCGAGCGCCATGCAACCGGTGACGACGAGATCGGCAGTCTCACTTTCGAGTTCGCGCGCCCGCCGGAGCATGTTGGTCTCGGTGGTCTCGACCACGGTGCAGGTGTTGAGGATGGCCACGTCGGCCGCTTTAGGGCCATCGACCGGGTGATGACCGCCGTCGCGAAGCCGGCGCTCGATCGTGCGGCTCTCCCCGCGGTTCGCGGTGCAGCCGTAGGTTTCGAGGTGGTAGCTGGCCATCCGCTGTCATCAACTCTCGGGCGCGCGTGGGCAAAAGCGCGACGACTCGGCTCCCGAGAGCAGACTCGCGTCGCCGCTCGAACGAGGAGCGACTATCGCCTGGCGGCGAGGTAGATCACCGCCGCCTCGTGGAGCGCCGGATGGGAAACGGCGTGCGGGCGAGCCTCGTGGACGATGGCGAACGCGTCGTCGAGTCGACGATCCTCCTCCGCGGCGATCGTTATCGCAACGAGCGCGCTGCTCCGCGAGATCCCGGCCTTGCAGTGAATCAGTAGTGAGCCATCACGTCGGTAGAGCGCTCGTGCGGTGTCCACCGCAGCCTCGAACGTCGGCCAGTCGTTGCCTGGCCCATCGTCGAGCGGGTGGTGATGGGTCGTCAGCGGTCGTTCGTCCGTGGTGACAGAGAGGACGAACTCGAACGTGTGGTCGTGCTGTACAGGATCAGTGGCGGCCTCGTTGCCGAGGTACAGTTCCCGTTCGCCGATCCGACGGACGATCGGTTCGTCAGCCACGTAGCCGAACGGTCGAACGATCGGCTCCGAAGTCTCCAACCGGTTCTGCGTGGCGGCCGTTTCGTCCGGATTCATGCCCGCATCAAGTACTTGCCCGCGATAAAGGTCCGTTCTATTCGAGGACCTTCTTGATCATGTCGGAGCACTACCCGTCAGCAGAGAGAGTCTGCTGACAGGGATGAAACGTGTGATTATATGCTGTTTGTGTTCGGTATTCGACTCGTGGCAAGACCGGAGATAAGGAGAACAAGTGCAGTTGGGATCATGAATACCCACAGGACAGCCTGCCAGAATCCGAGTAGTACGAGCCCACCCACACTCATTGCTAATAGTGATCGTCGTTGTTGAAGAACGCCGAATATCCCAATCCAGCTACAGGCGAGTATAGACAAAAAGAAGAGAAGACGTACTGTTGTATATCCTTCTGACGGGAGAAGCCACAGTAGGCCACCTGTGAGATAGAAAGCAGCGAGAATCGCTGTCCCACGAGCAATAGTGTCTGGCCGAATATCTGATGAATTCACTTCCATGTCCAGTATTGCAAACATTTTATTAAAAATCTACTCCCTTGACGGTCGAGGGCCGTCTCAGCGCTGGCTGGATGAGTACGAATCGTGACCGCCACCACAGGACCGCCACGGTGTGTCAATCACGATCCGTGCCGCCATCTCGCCATGATGCGGACGAGTCGGTCTACCGGAGCGGCTCGCCCCGCGTCTCGCGGCCGAACGCCAACACCACGATTCCGCCTGCAGCGAATGCGATCGCGAGCGGGACGAGCGCGGCGAGGTACCCACTCTCGACCAGTGCACCGGCGAGAATTGGGCCGATGACGGCCGCGATCTTGCCGACCCCGCCCGCAAAGCCGTTGCCGGTCGCGCGCGCCTCGGTCGGGAACAACTCGGGGGTGTAGGCGTAGATCGCACCCCATGCCCCGAGCGAGAAGAAACTCGCCGCGAGCAGTCCGCCGAAGAAGGGCCAAAAGCCCGAGAAGCCGAGGCCGAACAGCGAGACGCCGGGCATCGACGTGGCGAACACGAACGTGAACACGCCCGAAAGCACGAGGTAGCTCCCGAGCGTGGGCTTGCGGCCGATCTTCTCCACGAGGTACGCTGCGCTGAAGTAGCCGGGGAACTGGACGAGGCCGACGAGCAGGAAGTAACCGTAGACGTTGCCGACCACGCCGGCCGCGCCCACAGTCTGGGGCAGCCAGATGAACACGCCGTAGTACCCGAAGTTGATCGCGAACCACGCCGCCGCGATCATCAGGGTCTGTCGACGGATATCCGGCGCGAACAGCCGCGAGACGCTCGCGGCGGCGGACGATTCGACCCCCTCGATCTCGGGCGGCGTGTGCTCCTCGCCGTTCTCCTCGGCGATCGCCGCGAGGCGCTCGTTCGCCCCCTCGACGTCGCCGGTGCGTGCGAGGTAGTAGGGGGTCTCGCGGAGCTGTGAGCGGATCACGAACACGAGAAGCGCGGGGAATGAGGCGGCCGCGAACAGCAACCGCCAGCCCGCCACCGCACCCACGACCGGTACCGTGATCATTCCACCCGACGGCAGCGCGGCGAGGAAGACCCACGCGAACACCACTGCCAAAACGTAGCCGACCGGCCAGAACGCATCGAGATAGACCAGATACCGGCCCCGACGGTCGGTCGGCAGGTGCTCGGAGAGATAGGACGTATCGACCGCGAGCGCACCACCGAGACCCACACCGGTGAGAAAGCGCAGCGCGAATCCGGAGTAGAAGCCGACCGCGAGCGCGGTCAATCCAGTAAAGACGCCGTAGACCAACACCGTCCACTGGAAGGCGACCTGACGACCGCGCTGGTCGGCGTACCAGCCCCAGCCCCAGTTACCGAGCACCATCCCCATCAGGCTCGCCGAGCCGAGCAGCCCGGCCGAGAGCCCCGAGAGCGTCCACGCCTCGATCAGCACGGGCAGCGTGAAGCTGATGATGATGACCTCCATCCCGTCGAGCGCCCACGCGCTGCCACAGATCGCGAGCAGCCGGCGGTGGAACGCCCCGATCGGGATGCAATCAAGTACCTCCGAGACAGTAACCGTGCCCTGGTCCGACATCGATTCGGTTCTCCGTACTGATGACGAATCTTTTCATACACTTAGCAACAGCGCTTTCCCACCATCAATGCCGCCTTCGAAGAATTACGTTCTTCGAATCTGCCGTATGAAATCCCCTGATTCATCGGGTTTCGTCGAAGTCCTCGACGAGCGCGACACCGCTCGACGCGCCGATCCGCTCCGCACCCGCCTCCAACATCGCTTTCGCCTCCTCGTAGCTGCCGACCCCACCGCTGGCCTTCACGGGGAGAAACTCGCTCATGAGTTCGACATCCGCGACCGTCGCGCCGCCATCAGCAAAGCCGGTCGATGTCTTCACGAAGTCGGCGTCGGCGTCGACCGCACAGGAACACGCGCGGCGTTTCTCCCCGTCGCTCAGTAGCGCGGCCTCGATGATGACCTTCACCGGAAGCGGCACCGCGGCCACCATCTCGGCGAGTTCCGCCGTCACGGCGTCGTCCTCGCCCGCGCGGAGCCGACCGACGTTTATCACCACGTCGAGTTCGTCCGCGCCGTCCTCCCACGCCCGGACCGCCTCCGCCCGCTTCGTTGCGGGAGCGTGCTGGCCGTGGGGGAACCCGATCACGGTGGCGAGAGTCACGTCGGGTGCGGTTTCGGTCGCGATGTCGAGATAACACGGCGGTACGCAGGCGTTCATCCCATGTTCGTCGGCTTCCGTCACGACTCGCTCGACATCGGCAGGTGTGGTTTCGGGGCCGAGAACGGTGTGATCGATCGTCGCGGCGAATGCGGTGCGGTCCATAGCGGGGCGAACGGAGCCACGGACAAAAAATCGCGTATCCGCCGATCGGAACCCTTTCGCCGCCGCCGGTCGCGTCGTCGGCCATGGTTCCCGTGCAGGTGCTCCCCGAAGGAACGACGCTCCCGTCGCCCGGTGTCCTCCTCGCTCTGGCGATCGGGTTCGCGGGTGTCGTCGTCGCACTCCGACGGATCGCCCCGCGGGTCACCGATCGGGTGGTGGTCGCGTTCGCGCCGTGGATGGTCGCTGGATCGAGCTGCTACGTGCTCTATCAGGTCGAGGCGGTGCCTCAAAGCGTGGCCCCGTTTTTCAGTTCGCCGGCGGTCTACGTCTCGATCGCCGTTCTCGCAGGTGCAGTGTGGGCGGCGACGGCGGCGACCGGACTCCCTGCGGACCGGTGGCGACTGCCGTCGGTGCCTGGTGTCGTCGCGCTCGTGGGGAGCGCGGTCGCGATCGCGGCCGTCGGGTGGGCGTTCGCGTTCGGCGTGGAGACGAGCCAGGGGCTCACGGTGGCGTGGCCAGCAGTTGGACTCGTCGTCGCCGTGGCGGTGGCGACGGTGGTGTGGCTTCTCCTGGGACGTCTCGCCCCCGAAACCCGGATCACCGGCGGTGTCGGCGCGCTCGCGGTGTTCGGCCACGCACTCGACGGTGTCTCGACTGCCGTCGGGATCGACGTCCTGGGGTTCGGCGAGCAGTCGCCGATCTCGCGGGCGATCATCACGTTCGCCGCAGATCTCCCGACGGCACCGGTTCTCGGCACGGTCTGGCTCTTCGTCCTCGTCAAACTCGTGCTCGCGTCGGTCGTCGTCGTTCTCTTTTCGGGCTACGTCCGCGACGAACCCACCGAGGGCTACCTGCTGCTCGGCGCGGTCGCCGCCGTCGGGCTCGGACCAGGCGTCCACAACCTGTTGTTGTTCACCATCGCTTCGCCGTAGATTCGTCACACAGTAAGAACGAACCGCGGAGACATGGCCGACAACGCTCGACCGATGCCCAGCGATCTCGATGTGTACAAGGACCGGATCGAACGTATCGTCGAGGAACGCCGCGAACTCTTCGATCGGCTCGCCTGAGCCGCGCTACTCGGCTTTCGACGGGCGGTCTCGGTGGCGAAAGCGACCGAACGGCCAGTTTCTTGATCCGGGTGGCAGGTATTAGTGAGCCGAAGGCCTACAGCCGGCAATGTCCGATGCAGAGGCGGTCGCGGGGACCGACGTACCGCTCGATCTCACCCTCTCGGGGGCCGAACTCGACGCACGCCGCGAGCACATCCTCCAGTTCATCCGTGAGACTGTCGACGACGCGGGAGCGGAGGGTGCGGTGCTCGGGCTCTCCGGCGGGATCGACAGCACCCTGACGGCGTATCTGACCGTGGAGGCGCTCGGTACTGACGGCCTCCACGGTCTCGTGATGCCGAGCGAGGTCAACGACGACGCGAACATGAGCGACGCCGAGCGGGTCGCCGACGACCTCGACATCGCGTACGACGTGATTGCAATCGAACCGATCGTCGAGTCGTTCCGCGAGGCGTTCCCGGCTGACTTCGACACCGAATCGGATTCCGCGGCGCTCACGACGGCAGTCGGCAACGTCCGCGTCCGAACGCGCGCGGTCTTCAACTACTTCGCTGCCAACCTCGAAAACCGGATCGTGCTCGGAACCGGGAACCGCAGCGAGGCACTCGCCGGCTACTTCACGAAGTACGGCGATCAGGCCGTCGATTGCAACCCGATCGGGAACCTCTACAAAGTGCAGGTTCGCCAGCTCGCGCGCCATCTCGGCGTCCCCGACGACCTCGTGGCGAAGACGCCGACCGCAGGGATGTGGGTCGGCCAGACCGACGAGGACGAGATGGGCCTGAGCTACGACGTCCTCGACGCCGTGCTCGCACTCCACATCGACGGCCCGCTCTCGAAATCCGCGACCGTCCGCGAACTCGACATCGACGAAGCGGTCGTCGAGCGAGTCGAAGGTCTCGTCGCTCGGAGCGAACACAAACGTCAGATGCCGCCCGCGCCCGAACCGCTCGGCTGACACGATGGTTTCGGGCCCGTCTCTCCACGGTGGACCGCTCGCCGGATTCTGTCACTCGACGGGGACAAAAAGATAACTTCACCGATCACGATCGAGATGATGGATGGCGATACTCGATACACTCGTCATACTCGCGGTGAGCCTGCTGGTCGGCGCTCTCGCGATCTTCGCCGGTGTGCGATTCGTCGTCGATGACACGGTACGCCCCGTGGATGCGTTGTTCACCGCAGCAACTGGGGCCGTCGCGTGGACTGTTATCAGTTTCTACGCCGGTCGCGTTCCGATCGTTGGCCCCGTGACGGCACTCGTCGTCTGGATCGTCGTTATCGTTTTGCAGTACTCCAGCGGCTGGCCGACCGCCGCCGTGCTCGGATTCGTCGCTTGGCTCGTCTCCGTCGTCGCGTTGTACGTGCTCGGAACTCTGGATATCGTCTCGCTTTCCGTTCTTGGTGTCCCGGAGGTGTGACTGTCGTGATAGCACAGGAGCACAGTAGCGCACGAATCGACGACGGGAGAGCTGTTCCGTGAGCGATCGGCCGCCGAAATCAGATCTTCCGACCACCAGACGTGCGTTTCTTCGAAGTAGCGTCGGTATCGGTGCCAGCGGAACGTTCGTGAGTGCGGGAGTCGCAAAATCGAGTGGTACTATCGATCCCGCGACGAAACGGACGCAAGAGACGCTTCGCGACGGTAGCCGGTTCGAAACCCCGGGTCAGCCGTCCCGAGCCGCATACCGTGCCCTCGCGCAGATCGAGCGAAACGTCGCACAGCGATCGGGATCGCCGACGTTCGATCGCGTCGTGAGCGCAATCGAGTATCTCGGCATCGGACCGAACGATCCGATCGACGAGGCGCTCGAACGAGCCGACGCCGCCGGTGATCTCGACGGCGTGCTCCTCGATTTCCCGCCCGGAACCTACCGCCTCTCGGATGGGTTCAGTATCTCGCCCGATGGAGACTTCGGTATCGTCGGCCCCCGAGCCACGTTTCGACTCGATCCCGATCTCCGTTGTGAGGTGAAGATCCATGACCTCTCGCGCGGGCTGTTCGAGGGGTTCACGTTCGATCAGCGTGCCGGACGGGCCGCCGTCTCGGTCCTTCTGAGTACCGACGGCCACATCGATGCCCGCGATCTCACCTACCGTGGCACGGCCGCGGCCGTCGACGACGACCAGGGCGCGCTGTTGCGCCCGGTCGCGGAGAACCGAACGGCGAGCATCCGGATCGACGATCTGCACGCACGCGGCGGCACCAACGCCGGGTCGCACGCCTGGGTGGGGTCCGATCCACCGCCGAACCACGTCGCTGGCGGTATCGTCGGCGCGTTCGTCGGCCGTGCGAACGAGGGCGTGGTGCAGTTCGTCGATCCGGTACTTCACGGGTGGGAGAACGGGCTCTACGCCACACGAACCAGGGGTGCTGTTCAGGTGATCGGCGGCCGGTTCGTCAACAACAACAACACGGCCGTTCGGATCAGCGGTGCGGAGTCGTTCTGCGATGGGGCCACGATCGTCCTCGATGCGCAGCGGTGGCCCGACAGCCATCCCGGCGCGTTCACGATCGGCGAAATCCAGGGCGTAAGCGCCGTACGATTGGAGACCGGTGGCTTGGACAAGTCGGGAACACAGCTCAGAAACCTGGACGTTCGGGCGTACGCGATGCAGAAATGCCCGGGACTCGTCGTCTATCGCGGAAGTGCTGGAGCGGGGCGGATGCGGCGCTGTCGGCTGACGAACCACCTCGACGGAACGCCGGCGATCGTGATCGACCCACCGGGAGCGGGTCCGTATTCGGCACCCCCGGGCTCGCAGGCTGTACGGATGGACCACATCGAGATACGGGGATCGATGACGAGCGCGCCAGCCGTCCGTGGGTCCACCGAGCGGCCGAACTCCTTGCTCGCGGATAGCTGTATCCGAATCCCCGACGCGGGTCCCGCCGACGTCAGAGCGGTTCGGACGCGAAACGTCGGCTACGGCGCGGACTGCACCGCCAGCCAGCGTATCGACAGTCAGTTCGGCGTACCGAGCGACGTCCCGGCGATCCGAAATACGACTGTCCAACCACCGTCGCCCGGTCCAGGATTGCCGGGATTGGGAGTTCTGGTCGGTCTCGGCGCGATCACCGCATACGTGATGGCGACGTTGCCACCGATACTGCGGGAGAAGTTCCGTTCGTAACCGTCGAGAGGATCGTCGTGAGACGCGATCGGCGGGAGAGCAGATTACGCTATCGCGGCCAGCCGTCGATCCATCCCGTCCTCGATCCAGGTCGCGGTCTCTTCGCGGGACTCGCCAGTGAACTCGACGAGGCGCTCGTAGAACCCGGAGTTGCCGAGAAATCGGACGGCCTCGTAGATCGGCCGTCGATCCACGAATCTCTCCGGAAGCCCGCCCGCCCGTTCGCGGTAGCCGTCGTGGAAGCTATCCACGATTGCTGCCGGGCCGTCGCCACGGAGCGTATCGAGATACCCGCGGGTGCGGACGACATCTCGTGCTGGGTCGCCGATGTGGGCGATCTCCCAGTCGAGAAACCCTATGCGGCTATCGGTGCGAAAACAGTTCGGCTTGGCGGCGTCGCCGTGAAGCAGGGCGGCCGGTGCGTCGTCGAGCAGATCGCGGTTCTCCTCGACCGCCGCGGCGACTTCCTCGAAGTGGTGGTCGAACCGTTCCGACGAGGCGATCTCACGCTTTTCGGCGATTTTATTGAGAAGGATATCCGTCCATGATCCGGTATCGATATCGAGCCCGTCCACGCTCCCGCCGGTGATGTGTCCGTGTCGTTCGAACCGTTCGGCGTGGACGCACGCGAGCGATTCTCCTACTTCGTGGGCCAGTGACGCCCGTTCGGCGGTTTCTGCGTCAGTCCAGAGTTCCAGAAAATTTTGTCCGCCGACCGGTGCGGTCGCGAGATACGGTCCGGGGTCGCCGGTCGCGCTCGCCACCACCCTTGGCACGGAAATCGGACTGTTCGCGCCGACGTAGGCGATGACCGCGCGTTCACGAGCCACGCGGGTCCCGTCGCCGTCGACGGCCACTTTCAGGTAGATCGTTGTTCCGTCGTCGAAATCGACCCTGACCGTATGATTCTTCTCGTTCCACGATGGTCCCGGGGACCTCACCTCGTCGACCTCGTGTCCTGGGAACCCATCACCGAGAACCGTTGCGACTCGGTCGTCCATGTCCGTCGGTGATGCGTGTTCGGAATGGCTCTTGTGGTGGTGCGAGGGTGCCTCTCGTTCAGCAATTCTCAGCCGTCGCGGAGCGTCCCGGCGTTCCGCGTGACGAGGGCTGCGAACACCTCACGTTCGGCACGTTCGCGGTCAGCGGCGGTCCCCTGCTGTCGCAGTAGTGGTTGTAGTCGTTCGAGTGCAACGGGATCGCTCGCTGCTACCTCACGAGCGACTTCGGACGGATCGTCGCTGATGCGCGAAACCAGCCCCATTCTGAGCGCTTCCTCGGTGTCGACAGTCCGTCCCGAGAGTGCGAGGTCCATCGCGTTGCCCTCGCCAACGACTCGTGGAAGGCGATGTGTGCCGCCCCACGCGCCGAACAGCCCGAGCCGCACTCCCGTTTCGGCGAACGTGGCGTTCGGGGTGGCGACCCGGAGATCACAGGCGAGCGCGAGTTCGACGCCACCGCCGCGCGCCGCACCGTCGATCGCCGCGACCACGACTGCCGTCGACTCTTCGATGACTCTCGCGACCCGCTGGCCCTGTTCGGCGAACGCGGTCGCTTCCTCGTGATCGAGGTCGGCAACGACATCGAGATCAGCGCCGGCACAGAACGCGGAGCCCGCGCCGTGGAGACAGATGACGGGCGTCTCGCACTCCTCGATGGCAGCCTGGAGCGCATCGAGGCCGTCCGGTGTTAGCGCGTTGCGTCGGTGGGGTCGATCGACGGTGACGTACGTGACGTCTGCCTCGGCGGTCGTCTCGATCATGGCCGACGCTGGGTACGCTTTCCAAAGGCCTTTGCCCTCCCCGCGGCTATTTTCGGGTGATGGAGGAAGCCTCCCAAGTCCGACGTGCCGCGCGGGAGGCCGTCCGCGACGTCGGTCCCGAACGGTTCGGTGACGCCGTCGGGGCCGTGCTCGATGAAGGGTCGATGACGCCCGGCGTCCTCGCAGTAGCGTGTGCGCGCGCGGCCGACGAATCGGTCGCGTTCGATACCGTCGCCGAGCGCGCTGCCGGAACACAGCTCATCTACGAAGGCCTTCGACTGACGCGCGCGCTCGCCACCGATCCACCGTGGGAGGGTGCCACCGACGAGGGTGCCGACACCACCTTCGATCCCGACGTCGAGACGGGAGCCAACGTCGACGTGCTCGTGGCGGACGTGCTGGTTGCTCGTGGGTTCCATCTGCTCGCACGGACCGAGGCCGCCGGCACCGCCGTCGAGACGGTGCGGAGCTTCGGCCGCGATCAGACGCGCCGCCGATCGGCGGCCGAAACGGCGCTCGACACCAGTCTCGAAGCCGACGTGTTCGAACTTGCCGCGGTCGCGGGCACGACGGCCGTCGGCGCACCCCCCTCGACCGAGTGTCGTGAGTTCGTCGCCGCCCTCGCGAGGACGGACGATGGGCTGCCGACTCCGGAGACGGTGTTCGGCGCGTCGGTACGCGAATCGCTTCGGGCGTTTTCGGCTGCTCCCGCCGTCTCCGGTGAGGGTGTCCGCCCATCTGCGACCGACTCGTGAATCGAAACGGATAAACACGGGTCGGCGGTACTCACAGGTGCCTGCCTGGGTAGCTTAGCGGTAAAGCGCGTCCTTGGTAAGGACGAGACCCCGGGTTCAAATCCCGGCCTAGGCTTTCTGGATTTCTCCCAGACTCCTGCCGGAGCGGTGGCTCTGTCGAACGGGCTCTTTCTGGATACTCTCCAACACACGTGAGCAGGGCCGCTATCCCACTCACCAAATGTGTGACCAGTGAGCGATATCTTAGTGAAGAATCTGGTCAGTAAGAACAATCTTACTCTGATCAGCGACCCAGAACAGAAATAATCAAACTGATATACATCGAGAAAATAAGTTATATTTGATATCAGGCCGGTTTCAGCCCTTCGGAGTCCTTCAAAAGCCATATCTTCAGAATAAAATTCTCGGCTGATATAAGAAATCTCCAATTCATTATATCTGATCTCCTGTTGTCTGATTGTTTCATAGCGAGCGTTAGTTGTGAAATGTTTGACTAACTGCTCAACAAGATGGAAATTCCATACATCCAATGAGCCGTATTGACCGCTGAGTATTGTGGAATGAGTGGGTGTCTCGTTGGGAAACGAACGAATACTTCTGTGTCGATTGCCTCGTGCGGACAATGCCGTCGGAGGACGAACACGGTGGCTTCGAGGACATCCGCAACGAAGTCGACGGGCACCCGATGGTGGGGCTGTTCGGCTATGCCGTTCCCTACTGGAAGCGGCTTACTGTCGGCGTGGGTGCGTCCCTGTTGACTCGCATCGCACGCCTCGTTCCGCCGCTCATCGTCGCTGCCGCCATCGATCTGATCGTCCGTTCTTCGGGTGGTTCCGGCCTGCTGGTGCGGTTCGGACTGCTGCCGGGTGGGATCATCGACGCACAGGCAGGACAGCTCGCCGTCCTCGAACGCCTCGTCGCCATCGCGGCGCTCGCGTACGTCGTCCGGTCGGTGACGCGGTTCGTCTCGCGATACCTCCTCGAATCGACGGCCCAGAAGATCCAGCGCGACCTCCGCAACGACGCTTACGACCACATGCAGCACCTCTCGATGGCCTTTTTCGCGAACCACCAGACCGGCGGGATGATGTCGATCCTCAATAGCGATATCAACCGGCTCGAACGGTTTCTCAACACCGAACTCCGCCAGATCATCCGCGTCGTCGCCATCGTTGGCGGTATCGGTGCCATCCTCTACGTTCAGTCGCCGACGTTGGCACTCATCGCGCTCGCGCCGGTCCCGATCATCGGACTGGCGAGTGCGGGCTTTCTCCACCGGGTCGAGCCGCGATACCGGGCCATCCGGGAGACCGTCGCGCGGCTCAGCGTCCGCCTCGAAAACAACTTGAGCGGTGCGCCGGTCATCAAATCGTTCAATCGCTACGAATTCGAGCGTGACCGCGTCGCCGCCGAGAGCGAACGCTACCACGACGAGCAGGTGAGTGCGATCAGGATTCGGCGGGCGTTTTTCTCCAGCCTCCGAGTGCTCACAGGCGTCGTCTTCGTGGCCGTGCTCTATGTCGGTGGTCGTGGTGTCATCACTGATGCCCCCGGTGCGGTCTCGGTCGGTGCCTTCGCCGGCGTGTTCCTCTACATCAGACGGCTCTACTCGCCGATGCGCCGGATCGGGAAGACCGCCAACAAGTACCAGCTCGCCAAATCGAGCGCCGAGCGGGTTTTCGGCGTGTTGAGCCACGATCCCGCCATCGCCTCGCCGGAGAACGGCCACGTCCCCGAACGGGTCGATGGACGGGTGACGTTCGACGACGTGACGTTCGGCTACGAGGATGGCGAACCGGTCATCTCGAACCTCTCGCTCGACGTCGATCCGGGCGAGACGATCGGTCTCGCCGGTCCGACCGGGGCTGGCAAGTCGACGCTGCTGAAGCTGATCCCACGATTTCACGACACCGATGCGGGAGCCGTAAGCGTCGACGGAACCGATGTCCGCGAGTACGATATCCAGGCACTTCGTGAGTCGATCGGTATCGTCGAGCAGAACCCGTATCTCTTCTCGGGAACGGTGAGGGAGAACATCGCGTACGGCACGACCGACGCGCTCGACACGGCGCTCGAAGAGGGCAGTACCGACGAGCAGGTGCGCGAGGCCGCAATGGCGGCCGAAGCACACGAGTTCATCACCGACCTCCCCGAGGGCTACGATACCCAGATCGGCGAGCGCGGGGTGAAGCTCTCGGGCGGCCAGCGCCAGCGCATCGCCATCGCCCGGGCGCTGCTCAACGATCCCGCGATCATCGTCCTCGACGAGGCGACCTCCGACGTCGACACCGAAACCGAAGAACGGATCCAACAGAGTCTCGCACGGCTCACCGCCGACCGGACGGCGTTCGTCATCGCCCACCGACTCTCGACGATCCAGGACGCGGACCGTATCGTTGTCGTCGACGACGGAACCATCACCGAACGCGGGACGCACGCCGATCTCCTCGCGGCCGACAGTGCATACGCCGAACTGTGGCAGTCTCAGTCGAGAGGTCCCGCAGAGATCGGTCTGGAAGCGGACGACGACTGAACCAATATCTGGTTCACGCGTCTGTTATCCGAATCTTCGACCGCTAACACACTGCCTGATCGGCTACGATCTCGTTTGGTCTCGGATCGACGAACCTGTCCCGAGCCGTGTCTCGCGGAGAACGACCCGGAGTAACTGAGCGAAAACGACCACGACCGCTGCGAGACTGCCCCAGACGAGCACCGCGAACGCGAGTGGACCGAGAATCATCGTTTCGCCCTCTATTGCCGCCAGGCGTGGTCTCCTCTCGGCCGCCGTCGGCCACGGGATCGCCGGATGTGTCGTCGAGCGAGTGGACCTCGGCAGCGAGGCTGTCGAGGTCGAAGCGACCGTCACTCAGCCGTGCGGAGAGCACTGCGATGACTGACGAGACTCCCGCCGCCCCGGCGAACGAGTGGATGAACGAGCCACCAGGAAGCAGCGGCCCGACGACAGGGAGCCCGACCAGCGCGGCGTGGAACGTCGGGAAGTAGGCGAGACCGACGAGGAGTCCGGCAGTGCTGGCGAGCAAGGCACCGGACTCGGTCGCCCGGCCGGAGTAGAGGCCGTGGAGGAAGGGGACGAACGTCGCTGCTCCGAGGAGGTCCGCGAGCAAGAACAGTTCGAGCACCGAGTAGCCCTGTGCACCGACGACGATGGCGGCAAGGGCGACGATGATCGTCAACCCGCGGGCGGCGTACTGGAGGGTTCGTTCGTCGGGATCGTCGAGCACGCGCGAGAGGTCGGCGGTGACGATGCTCGCGAGTCCGTTGAACAGCGTGTCGGCCGTGCTCGTCACGAGCAAGACCACGAGAACGACGACCCCGAGCGTCGCCCACTCGGGGAGCGCTGCAGCCACGACGACGAACAGCGCGACGCTCGGTCCCGCGTCCCCGATCAGCCCGAGTCCGGCCGCCGCGACGCCGAGCAGCCCCGCCAGAAGGATCATCGGGACGGTGACGACCGCCGCGACGGCGAAGCCACGGCGGAGCGCGTCGTCGTCCGCGGCGGCGAAGACGCGCTGCCAGCGGCCCTGGTTGAAGACGCTCGCACCGGTGATGGCGATCACCACGTAGCCCCCGAACGCGAGGCCGGGAACGAAGCCCGGATCGAGCAGGTGCGGGTTCGAAGCCACGATGGCGCGATGGATTTCGCCGGTGCCACCGAGCCCGACGACGACTGCCGCGAAACTGAGGGTGAGCAGCGGCAGGATAACGAGCGTCTGGACCGTGTCGGTGAAGATGCTCGCCACGAGGCCCCCGTAGCCGGTGTAGACGAGCACGAAGCCGCCGATGACGCTGGCGGTGACCCATCCCGGCACGCCGGCGACGAACGCGAGCGCGTCCGCGGCGGCCGTCATCCCCGCCGCGAGCGAGATGAACATGTAGAACACCGCTATCAGCAGGGCGTAGCCGTACATCCAGGTTCCGTAGCGCGCGTAGACGTACTCGGTCAGCGAGTGACCCTGTGGGAGATACTCGCGGAGACGGACGCCGACCGAGACGAACAGGAGGAGCGGGACGGCGCTGCCAACGGCGTAGCCGGCCGCCGCAGCGAGACCCCCGAAGGCCGCGCCCGCCTCCGCGGGGCTGAACAGTATCCACGCACCCATTCCCGACGCGATCAGCGTGGCCGCCGTGGTCCCCGAATCCGCCGAGTTGCGGGCGCTGATGTAGTCCTCGACCGACAGCATGCGCGTGCGCGAGTGAGCGACCCCGAGGGTAGTCATGGCCGCGAGCATTGCCACCGTGACCCCGAGTGCGAGCGCGGTCCCGACCATCAGGCGTCCTCTCGCATCTGGCGTGCGTGCGGCCACGACTCCTCGGTGTAGGCCATCTCCCAGAAGGCGTGCTCTAACTGGGCGCTCCGCCGAAACGCCGCCTCCATCTCGTCGTGGAGCGAGGGATCGTGCTCGGCACACCGATCCACCAGTTCGCGCATCCATGCCACGGACTCGCGGAACTCCTCGCTCGTGTACTTCGTGATGAACGGGGTGTAGCGGTGCTCGTCGTCGGCCAGTTCTGCCATGTGCTCGGCGATGTCGAGATACCCCTGGCCACAGGGGTAGATGGCGGCCGCACCGACCCCGAGCGGGCGTTCGCGGGCGGTTCGCAGCAGGTAGTTCGTGTAGGCGACGCAGGTCGGTGCCTTCTCGACGGCGGCGAGATCTTCGGGAGTGAGCCCGTATTCGGCCGCGAACTCTCGGTGAAGGTCCATCTCCTCGGCGACGATCGTCCCCGCGACGTCGAAGCAGTGGGCCATCGTCGCCTCATCACGCGCTTTCGTGCCGAGCACGGCGAAGGTGCGCGCGTAATCGAGGAGATACCGGTAGTCCTGTTCGAGCCACGTGCGGAACGCCGCTTCGTCGAGCGTTCCATCGGCCAACTCGCGGACGAACGAATGGTCTTTCTGTGCCGCCCAGAGCTCCGCTTCGTTTTCGACGAGGTGATCGCTGAAGCGCATTGGTTGAACGGTAGGATTCGCGAGTGATATAACTATCGAATAATTCTGCGAGAGCGAACGACACAACGTGCTTCGAAGGGATGACTTCGTCGAGTGCAGCAAGGATCGGAACGACGATAGCACTGCAAACACCGCTGACGCGACACTACGGAACGCTGCCCGTCGATCAGCGTTCGACGACGCGATCCGCCCACGATCGCAGCGTGTCGAGGGCGGCGCGCTCGTTGCGAGAGATGCCGTCGTCGACACCGAGATCATCGCTCTCGAAGGCGTTGCAAACCGCCACCTCCACACCGTCACAGTATGACAGTAACGCCGTTGGATCGAACTGGCCGGCTTGAAATGGGATGGTAGCATCGTTGACGAAGACCGCACACGGATCGGCGGGAGCCGACTCCACCATCCGTTTCGACTGTCGGGCGTTTTCCGTCGCGAGATCGAGCGCCGCGGAAACCGTCGCGCCGGACGCCCGTGGTGCGTGGGCGTCGAGGCGCTCGTACCAAACGTCGTCCGGCACGTCGGTGAATCGTGTCAGGAACCCACCGAGCAGCCGGCCGTCCCGTCGAACTTCGGGGGCGAAATCGAGAATTACGACCCCGTCCGTTCCGTGCTCGTCGATCCACGCGTCGAGCGCACGGGCAGTCAAGCGCGTCTTGCCCACGTTCGATGGGCCAGTCACGAGTGTCGTTCCGGCGAGCGGAAACGGAAGATCAGTCATCTCAGCCTGCCGACTCGACGGTTGTGCTGGCGCTGCCGAACTGTTCGCGGACGAACAGCGCGAGCAACAGCAGCGTCGCGGTCCCGAGAACGGCGGCGAAGACGAGAACGAACAGCGTGACTGGTGTCAACCCGCCCGCGATCTGTTCTCGGAGGAACGACCCCGCCGTGACGGCGGTCACGCCGATGAGCACCACGCCGCCGACGTTGGCGACCGTCGGGTTCGTCTCCGGGACCGCCTGCCGGTCGTTGAGCAGGTAGAGGACGAGTGCGAGCGCGAACGGTGTCCCGACGAGCCCGAACGCGAGCGTCAGGACGAGCAGCGGGAAGACCTCCCCGCCGACGAACACGCCAGCGATGCCGGCGAGCGCGACGGCGACGACGGCCGCCCGGTATCGCGGATCGGCGACGTCGCGCTCCCACCCTAGCTTGTCCGCGAGGAGGTACGGCGGGACGACCGTGTTCGCGCCGAGCGTCGAGATGGCTGCACCCCAGAGACCGAGCAGGAACAGCCAGCTGGCGGACTCGCCGACGAGCGGTCCGAGCGCCTGTGCGGCCGCGGTCGCGGTCAGCTCGCCGGCCGCGACGTTCGGTCCGTGGAGCACCGACGCGGCCACGAGGAAGATGGCGAGGCTGTAGACGCCGAACGCACCCAACATCGAGACGATGACGTCGAAGCGCGCGAGACCGAACTCCTCGCGGGTCCAGCCGCGCGCCGCCATCGTGTACGACTGCATCGTCACGAGCGTGATGTGGACCGCGCCGCCGAGAACGCCCGCGGCGACGAGCGCGCCGTCCACGCCGGCGGGAATCCGTGGTACGAGTCCGCCGGCCGCCGCCGAGAGATCGATGGGCACGATGAACAGCGAGGCGACGAAGGCGAGAACGACGAGCGAGACGAGCACCTTCGCGCCGAGCTCGGCGATGTGATAGCCGCCGCTGGCGAGCCCGACGGCGAGCACGAGCCCCCAGACGACCGCCCAGACCCGGGCGTCGATCCCGGTGATCGTCGCGGAGACGCCGGCGACCGTCTTCATGATGACCAACTGCGCTAATCCGGCGGCCAGCACCGTGTCGGCGACGAGCAGCCACGCCCATCCGTCTCCGAGGTGTTCCTCGACGACCGAGACGATACCCGCCTCGGTCAGCAGTCCGAGCCGCATCGCGAGATACTGCGAGAGCGCGCCGAGCACTGCCGAGAGCACGGCGACCCAGAGGAGAGTGTAGCCAAAGCCCGCTCCGCCGGCGATGAGGCTGGCCATCGTCGCTGGACCGGCGGCGATCGCCCCTGCGAGCCACGCCGGCCCGATCTCCGCGGTGTAGCCGCGGACGCGTTCGATCGTGGCCATTCAGACGCACCCGAGGAACTCGTCGTCGTTCATTGGTATATCACTCGATACTATCTGCCAGTAATTAGCGCTTGCGACATCGACATGTGACGGTTACGTGCAGCGAATCGAGATGACATCTCTCGGAACCGGTACGGATCGACCATCTCCCTCCGGACGATATCGGACCCAAACAACTAACTCCCATCGATCGGAAGCACCGCTCGATCCGACCCGTCGATCGACGATCGTCGACGGCGACGACTGGTGAACTCATGAACGAACGACCGACGCGAACCGGGGGACGATGAGCGCAAGCACCGAGAAAGGGATGCAGTCCGGCGTGTTGCCGTGGTCGGCGAACTTCCGGGTGGTGCTCGCGAGTTCGATGATCGGGATCATGGGCGTTTCGTTGCTCACACCGGTCCTCCCCCAATTGAAGGGCGTTTTCGGTGTCGGCGACGCCGCTGTCGGGTTGATCGTCCCGGCGTTCACCCTCCCGGGCGTCGTCTTGACCCCGTTCGTCGGGATCGCGGCCGATCGGTTCGGCCGGCGGCGGACCCTGGTCCCGCTTCTCGTGCTGTTCGGCGTCGCGGGGTCGGCGATCGCGTTCGCACCGAACTTTCGGGCGGTACTCGCCCTCAGGGTCCTCCAGGGAATCGGCGGCAGCGCGCTCATCATGCTCGCGATCACGCTGATCGGGGACTACTACGACGACCCGCGCCGCAGCACCGCCATCGGAATCAACGGCGGCGCGATCGGCACCAGCGGCGCGATCTTTCCGCTCCTCGGCGGGGCGCTCGCGACGATCCGGTGGGAGATACCGTTTCTCTTCTTCGGTGTCGCCGTCCTCGTCGGCTGTTACGCGCTGTTCGTTCTCGACGAGCCGGTCATCGACGATCGACAATCGATCCGGGCGTACCTCCAGGGAATGCGCGAGGTGCTGTCGTACCCGCGCGCCCTCGCAGTCCACGCCACCGTCTTCACGCACTTCTTCGTGTTCTACGGACTGTTGACCGCGATGCCGCTCGTGCTGGGCGACGCCTACGGTCTCGCGAGTGGCCGTATCGGACTCTTCCTCGCCGCACTGGCGGTCGCGAGCGCGGTGGTCAACACCCAGTACGGCCGTCTCTCCGGACACTACGCTTCGCCGACCCTGATCGCCGTCGGATTTGGGTGGTACGGCCTCTCGCTGCTCGGGCTCGCAACGGGCCCCTCGCTCCCGATCGTGATCGTCTGTCTGCTCGGCTTCGGTGTGGGCGTCGGGCTCATCACGCCGTCGCTCGACAGCACGGTGATCGGTCTCGTGCCGGGACGGCTCCGCGCCGGTATGATGAGCGTCCGGACGAGTATGCTCCGACTCGGTCAGACCGTCGGTCCGGTCGCGTTCACGACCGCCGCCTCGGTGTCGCTCGGCAACGGCCTGATCGGGTATCCCACGGTACTTGCCGGCGTCGGTAGCGTGGTCCTGCTCGGAGGTGGTGTCGCGCTCCTCGTGTATCGTGCCTCGTAGCGACCACTTCGAGCCATCTCGGAACCGCCGTGGCCACGGTTCGTTCGCCGACATATGTGCAACAGCTCTCTCGAAGCGAGGACTGCAACGACCGATACGTTTAGGACGGCTTCCCACGAACCGTTCGCCATGGAGCGTGCGCTCGTTGTCGTTGAGGGAACCGAAGCGACGAAGGAACTCGTGCGAGAGGCCGGCGAACTCGCCGCCGGCGTCGGAGCCGAACTGTTCTTGGTACACGTCACCACTCAAAGTGAGTTCAGCGAGCACGCGAGTTCGCTGGCGGACGTTTCCGACCGGGACGCAACGTACAGTCTCGATCGGGCGCGTGAGGGGGCCCGTCAGTTCGCGGAGGATATCGGTCGCGAGGCCTTCGAAGGGCTCTCGGTTGAGTTCGAGGCTATCGGCATCCTCGGTGACAAGGAAGAGAAGATCCTGGAGACCGCTTACGAAAAGGACTGTGACCACCTCTTCATCCAGGGCCGGAAACGCTCGCCGACGGGGAAGGCGCTGTTCGGTGACCTCGCTCAGTCGGTCCTGCTCAAGTTCGATGGCACGGTCACGATCACCACCGTTTGAGGTTCACCGCTGGCCCGTCACACGATCGAGGTCATCGTGTTCGCTACGGACGGATCGGTGAGTCGCTCCCGGGCGGCTACCGACGTGTCCGGCTGATTCGACGATACCTGCCGACGGCTCTCGAATCCGACAGCGGGATCGCAGTCGAGACGGTTCCGCGGCAAGCGAGCAGGTAGTGATCTCCCACCCTTCGTCTCGTGGATGAAGCCGTTGCCGGCCATTTCCATTATCGTGGCTCGTATCGTCCAGCCAACGAACGGTCGTCGTGTGAACCACCGTTACTGCAAGTGCCAGCGGAAGAAACGTGTGTTCGTATTTCGGAAATACGCTATCGATCCGAGGACACTGATCCATCACTGCCCCTTACTTTCGCCGATATCGTCCCTTAGAACCCTCGATATGGCCATTTAATCTCGATCAGTTACAGGATCGCCCCGATGCGACACGAGGCCTGTAATGGTCTCTGTGGTGTCGAGCATCGATCCGGTAAAAAATCATCAACTCATATCTTCTGTCTAGATTCTCTTCTACCAAACGGCCATTTTCTACCACCAATAGAGAATAGTCTTTGCCTGTGGGGTCCACCGATATGTTCCACAACCTACTCTCGTGGAGATCATACAGTTCGTGGCGAATGGCGCTCAGAACCGTTTTAAACCTCGTGCATCGGGTCGAAATCGGAAAAGATGGCAGCTCCCGGATGCATGACGATATGCAATCGATCTGTCTCTGATCTCTACTGTTTGATTGATAAAACGCCAGCGCTGTGCCCACTAATTTCCTGATCTGACTCGATCATATCTGGGCTATCACTTCTAATTATACTCTTACTCTATGAACAACTTTCTGCGCCGGGCCATTTCGTAACACAGGTAGTATTGTTACGGAGTGGGTGGACCTGCACAACAGTTGAACCAGTGAGCGTGAACCGGTTCCCAGGTTGTCTCGTACGACGAACTCGTTCGTGGACTGTCGAAGCTTTTCATCCTGTTCGACCGTCGAATGAGTTCGATTCCACTGAAACACGCGGTGCTGTCGAGACGTTCGTGACTGATGGTCGAGGACGGAACGACAATGCGAACCGTGCTCTTTCGTCCATTAAGAACAATACTTTTGTACCCTGACGCACGGTGTGCTAGTAGAGAAACGATGACATCGAAAAACGAAATGCGGGTGAAGACGACGACGACCTCGTTCAAGATCATCGAAACCCTTCACGAACTGGAGGGAGCCGGTGTCACCGAGATCGCGAACCGGTTGGATATCTCCAAAAGTAGCGTATACAAGCACCTCAAGACGCTCGAAGAGGAGCGGTACGTGATCAAAGGAGACAATGATATGTACTACACTGGACTCCGACTGTTGAGTCTCGGTGTGGGAGCACGCCGACGGCGGAAGATCTACGAAACTGCAAAGCCGGAGATACAGCGGTTAGCCGAAGAATCCGGCGAAATGGCGAACCTGCTGGTCGAAGAACAGGGACGTGGGATATTCCTTTACAGAGCCGACAGCAGCCGAGCGGTGAATCTCGATACTCACGCTGGTCGTGAAGTGTATCTCCACACGACGGCGATGGGCAAAGCGATCCTCGCGGGGTTTTCTGACGAACGAGTGACCGATATCATCGAGCGCCACGGTCTTCCACGGATGACGGAGTATACAATCACTGACGAGGCTGATTTGCTCGACGAGCTCCAATCGATCAGGGAGCAAGGATGGGCGTACGACCGCGAGGAGCGATTGAAAGGGCTCTGTTGCGTGGCGGCACCGATCACGGACCCGGACGGTACCGCGCTGGGAGCTATCAGCGTCTCTGGTCCACGGAGTCGTCTGAAACGAGATAGCCTGGGCAAACTACCACAGTTGATTCTGGACGTACAGAACGTCATCGAACTCAACGTGGCGTACGATTAAACACCACTAGGCCGCTTCCCTATCGGAAACAGCCTTTTCGAAGGAGATAACAGAAGCCGACACGCCGTGTACTCTTCATTTACGTCCGGTTAAATCGAGAACAAATGTTAGTGTTTCGACCGAGGAAACGGTCGACTCTCACGATGACTTGGTGTTCAGAAATCCCTTGAATACTCTCCACGACTGACAAACCGTTGAGGGTACACTGAGTCAAATACGAGTGCTCTCTGATCCAGAACAATAACGATCTACGTCAACAACGATGGGATATCTTTTTACTGCTCAACGGAGAGGCTCCGGGCATGGGACTAGACGAGGACTCGCTGGAGTACCACCGACAGGAACCGCCGGGCAAGATCGAGATCGCCACTACCAAACCCACGAACACCCAACGGGACCTCTCGCTGGCGTACTCGCCGGGGGTGGCGGCAGCGTGTGAGGAGATCGCTGCCGATCCCGANACCAAACCCACGAACACCCAACGGGACCTCTCGCTGGCGTACTCGCCGGGGGTGGCGGCAGCGTGTGAGGAGATCGCTGCCGATCCCGACGACGCCTACACCTACACCGCGAAGGGCAACATGGTGGGTGTGATCTCCAATGGCTCCGCCGTGTTGGGCCTCGGGGATATCGGTGCGCAGGCCTCCAAGCCGGTGATGGAGGGCAAAGGCGTGCTGTTCAAACGCTTCGCCGACATCGACGTCTTCGACATCGAACTCGACGAGGCAGACCCTCAGGAGATCATTCGAACTGTCGAGGCGATGGAGCCCACCTTCGGCGGCATCAA
>NZ_AOMD01000035.1 GCF_000336915.1 Halococcus saccharolyticus DSM 5350
GGCGACCAACCACTCCAGTACGGCCCCGACTACATCATCCCCAAACCCGTCGATCCTCGCGTCCTCTTTGAAGTCACGCCTGCCGTGGCACGGGCGGCGATGGACTCCGGGGCCGCCCGAACCGACCTCGACACCGACGAATACGTCGAGGAGCTTGAGGCCCGTCTCGGCAAGTCCCGCGAGATGATGCGCGTCGTGCTCAACAAGGCGAAAGCCGATCCCAAGCGGGTGGTGCTCGCCGAGGGCGACGACGAGAAGATGATCCGCGCTGCCCATCAGATCGACGAGCAGGGCATCGCCCACCCCGTCCTCATTGGCGACCAGGAAGTCATCACCGACACGATGGATTCGCTCGGGCTGGCGTTCGATCCCGAGATCGTCGATCCCGATACGGCGAACCTCAGGCCCTACGCCGAACGACTCGCAGAGCTGCGTCAGCGCAAGGGCGTCACTCATACCGAGGCCGAAGACCTCCTGCGCGACGAGAACCACCTCGGCAGCGTGATGGTCGAGATGGGTGATGCCGACGCGATGCTTACCGGCCTGACGCACGACTACCCCTCCGCGCTGCGTCCACCATTGCGGATCATCGGGACGCACGATGATGCGAACTACGCGGCGGGAGTCTACTTGCTGGCGTTCAAGGATCGGGTCGTGTTCTGTGCCGACGCCACCGTCAATCAGGAACCCGATGCGGACGTCCTCGCCGAGGTCACTGAGCACACCGCCGATCTCGCTCGACGGTTCAACATCGAACCGCGGGCGGCGCTGCTGTCGTACTCGGATTTCGGCAGTGTCGACAACGAAGGGACGCGCAAGCCCCGTGCGGCCGCCCGGAAACTCCGTGAGGACTCCACTGTCGAGTTCCCGGTCGACGGCGAGATGCAGGCCGACACCGCCGTCGTCGAGGAGATGCTCAGCGGCACCTACGATTTCTCGGAGTTGGACGAACCGGCGAACGTCCTCATCTTCCCGAACTTAGAGGCGGGCAACATCGGCTACAAGCTGCTCCAGCGCCTCGGCGGTGCCGAAGCGATCGGCCCGATGCTGGTCGGCATGGACAAACCCGTTCACGTCCTCCAGCGCGGCGACGAGGTCAAGGATATCGTCAATCTGGCGAGCGTTGTAGTGGTCGACGCCCAGGAGAACGGCATCGGCGAGTGAACTGATAGGCTGGTTCGGCGATCGATTGACAACGCATCGGTGAACGGCTGAACGCCCTATTGCCGGTGTCACCGTGGTGATCGTCGACATCGCCAGCTATTTACAACCGAACGCGATACGAGCGTGCATGGAGACGTACGACATAGCCGTCATTCCAGGCGACGGTATCGGTACCGAGGTCACGAGCGCCGCGATGGAAGTGCTCGACACGGTTGCGGAAAAGCACGACTTCGCGCTCGAACGGTCGACATATGACTGGGGCACCGAACGCTATCTGGAGGAGGGCGCGATGATGCCCGACGACGGACTCGATCGAATCGAGTCGGCGGATTCGATCTTCCTCGGTGCCGTCGGCCATCCCGAGGTGCCCGACCACGTGACGCTCAACGGGCTCCTCCTCCCGATCCGGAAAGGGTTCGACCAGTACATCTGCAAGCGACCGAACAAGCTGTTCGAGGGTATCGAGAGCCCGCTTCGAGGCTACGGGGCGGATGACATCGATCTCGTCGTCTACCGCGAGAACACGGAGGGCGAGTATGCGAACGTCGGCGGCCGGGAACACCACGGCTTCAGCAACGAGGTCGCCGTCCAGTCCGGACTGTTCACCCGAAAAGGAACCGAACGGATCGTCTGCAGCGCGTTCGAAGCGGCGACCGAGCGCGAGGGCCATCTCACCTCGATCACCAAATCGAACGCCCAGGCCCACTCGATGGTCTTCTGGGACGACATCGTCGAGGAGGTTGCCGCAGACTTCCCCGAGGTGGAGGTCAGGAGCCTGCTCGTCGACCGTGCCTCGATGGATCTCGTCCGTCGGCCCGAGGAGTTCGACGTCGTCGTGGCCTCCAACCTGTTCGGCGACATCTCTACGGATATCGCTGCGATCATCACCGGCAGTCTCGGGCTCGCTCCCTCCGGCAACATCAACGAGGAGAACGACTACCCCGACATGTTCGAGCCGGTCCACGGGAGCGCACCTGACATCGTCGGTGAGGGGATCGCCAACCCGCTCGCGTCGATTCTGACCGGCGCGATGATGTTCGAGTACCTCGACGATGGCAAGGACGCCGCCGCGGACGATCTCTGGAACGCCGTCGAGGCACAGCTCGCCGACGAGTCGGCACCGCGCACGCCCGATCTCGGTGGCGATGCGAAGACAGTCGATGTCGTCTCGGACCTCAGCGACCGACTGTAGAGCACCGACAGTCACGCCTTTTCTCCAAGCGCTTTTCGACAAGCTGCGACGGACTGCTAGATGTCGCGAAGCCGGCTTTGCGGCGGTCGGTCTGTGACTTTCGTCGAAAAGAGTGTGACAGCGTGTGCAGATCGAGCGCCGTCGGTTCAGGCGACGCGATTCTTCAACGACTCGCCGTCCTGATACCGACGGACGTTCTCGGCGACCAATTCGGCGATGTCGAGGTGATACTGGTTCGTCGCCGACCCGCGGTGCGGCGAGATGATGACCTCCTCGAAGTCCCACAGCGGCGACTCCTCGGGGAGGGGTTCGGTCTCGAAGACGTCCAGCCCCGCACCGGCGATCGTGCCCGAGTCGAGCGCGTCGATGAGTGCGTCCTCGTCGACGATCGGTCCCCGGGCGACGTTGATCAGATACGCGTCGTCGCGCATCGCTTCGAACTCGGCGGTGCTGATCATCCCCTCCGTCGACGGCGTGTGTGGGACGGCGACCGCGACGAAACGGGCGTCGGCGATGGCGTCGTGGAGGTCGTCGGGGTGGTACACCTCGGAAACGCCCGGGACCGATTCCCCCGAGCGACGGACGCCGACGACGTCCATTCCGAGCGCATCCGCGCGCTCGCTGATCCCCTGGCCGAGCGTCCCGAGACCGATGACGCACAAGCGCTCGTCCTCGACGGTAAAGGGCCGGCTATAGTCCGGCTCGTACCAGTCGCCGTCGTTCTGATGGTCCCGATAGATGTGGAGCATACGGGCCAGCGAGAGCATGTAGCCGACGCCGATCTCTCCGACGGTGGTGCCATGAATCCCCGTACTGTTCGTCAGAGGAGTTCTTTCGGTCTCGTACGCGTTGGTGTCGAACGCATCGTAGCCCGCGCGGATGACGTGTACCCAGCCGGCGTCGAGGAACTCTGGGCGGGGCTCGAACGAGGCGACTGCGTCCGTCTCGTCGTACGTTTCGTCGTCACCGACGAGCTCTACCGGGATCGATAGCTCGTCGAACGCCTCGACGAAACCCTCTTTCGGGATCTTGTTGCCGATCGATTCGTGAACACAGAGTCGTCGTAACTCGGGACGGTCGGTCATGCGGTTCCGGCGGAGACAACGGAATCGGGTCATTTGAGTCTGTTGGTGCGTTTCAGCGGCGGAGCGCCAACAGGGAACCGGGGCTATCCGACAAGCTTATGACGGTCGCCATCGGCTGAGTAGATGTCCATTGAGCAGTGGGTACCACAATGAACGTCAACGAATCAATCACTGAAGTGCTGAAAGCGGAAGGTGTAGAGTACCTCGTGGGGTTCCCCAGCAACCCGTTGTTCGATACGGGAATCGCAGAGGACGCGGGTATCCGGACCATCATCACCCGGCAGGAGCGGACCGCGCTCCACATGGCCGACGGGATCGGGCGGGTGTCCTCCGGCGAGAACATCGCTGCGTTCGCCTGCCAGCACGGCCCCGGCACGGAGAACTCGGTCGGCGGTGTCGCGCAGGCGTACACGGAATCGGCCCCGCTCGTCGCGATCCCGGCGGGATACGATCAGGCCGACACCGACGTCGATCCGCGGTTCAACTCGTTTCTGACGTACCAGCCGGTGAGCAAGACCTGCGAACAGCTCACCGATCCCGACGCCGTCGACGACACGATGCGGCGGGCGTTCAACACGGCCCGTAACGGTCGTCCTCGGCCCTCGGTCGTCGAAGTCCCGAAGGACGTCTTCGACATGGACGTCGACGACTTCGATTACACGCCGACGAGCACGGACCGTTCCGGGCCCGATCCCGAGGGCGTCGAGGAGGTCGCCGACGTGCTGCTTGCTGCCGAGAACCCGATCCTCTACGCCGGGCAGGGCGTCCACTACGCGAAGGCGTGGGACCCCCTCAAGGAACTCGCGGAGACGCTCGAAGTGCCGGTTGCGACGAGTCTCAACGGCAAGAGCGCCTTCCCCGAGGACCACCCGCTCTCGATCGGTGCCGGCAGCAAGAGCGAGCCCAGCCAGCTCCATCACTTCCTGCAGGAGTGTGACGTCATCTTCGGCGTCGGCTGTAGCTTCACCGACACCGCCTACGGGATCTCCGTCCCCGAGGACAAGACGGTCATCCACTCGACGCTCGATGCGGGCGACATCGACAAGGACGTCGCCTCGGAGTACTCGCTCGTCGGCGACGCGAAGCTGACGCTCGACGCGGTGAACGACGCCGTCGAGAGCCGCGTCGACGGGCCGCGCGGTCGCCGCGAGGACGTCGTCCAGGAGATTCAATCGGTCCGCGAGGAGTGGCTCGAAGAATGGCGGCCGAAGCTCACTTCCGACGAGACGCCGATCAACCCCTATCGCGTCGTCCACGAGTTCGACAAGACGCTCGACAAGGAGGAGTCCATCGTCACCCACGACGCCGGCAACGCTCGTGACTTCATGGCCCCGTTCTTCGAGGTCACCGAGCCACTCTCGTACGTCGGCTGGGGGAAGACGACCCAACTCGGCTACGGGCTCGGTCTCATGATGGGCGCGAAGCTCATCCGTCCCGAGAAGACCTGCGTCCACATCATGGGCGACGGCGCGATCGGGATGACCGGGATGGACTTCGAAACTGCCGCCCGCGAGGACATCCCGATCATGGAGGTCGTCCTCAACAACTTCGAGATGGCTTCCTACGACACCGAGTTCTCGGGTCATTACGCCGATCTCGCCGAGTCACTCGGTGGCTACGGCGAACGGATCGAAGACCCCGACGAGATCAGCGACGCCATCGAGCGCGGTGTCCAGAAGACCGAGGAAGGCACGCCGGTTCTCCTCGAGTTCCTCACCGCCAAGGAAACCGACAAGTCGATCTTCTAGCGGTTCCGCTCCTCTCGCTCTCTCCCTGTATCTCTCCGACGAGCAGCACGGTGATCGACGGGGTTCGCAGCGGTTCGACGGCCGGCCCGGTCGATTATCTTCGTTATCATTCGTTCGAGACGATAGCTGCTTGGCCAGTGTTACCGCGGCGCTGAGGTTTTTATGCAGTACTCCCGATCATCGCGATATGGTGAGGAGTAGTCAGCCGTATCCATCTCCGCTCTGGAGCGGTCCGGAGTCGTGTCCGTTCTGCCAGCAGCAACTCGATAACGGTGGTGCAGCGTTCATGCGTCATATCGATGCGAACGAACGCTGCCACGACGGGTTCGAACGCTGGCGCGGGAACGTCTCAGGCGATATGAAAGGCGAATGGAGCGAATGACAACAGGGATGTGTGTCCCCGTTCGTTTGAAACGCGTGCCATGATCCAGAACCGGACGCAGCTCTCGACGACCGCCGCTCACGACGTCGCGCTCGATTGCATCGAAGCCGGCATCGCGGCGGCACAGCCCGACCGCGCACTGGGGGCCGCGCTCGATCGATCCGGCGACGAGCTTACGATCGACGGCTCCGTCGTGAATCTCGACGAGTACACGGAGGTCCTGGTCGTCGGTGGCGGGAAGGCGGCCGCACAGATGGCACGCGTGCTGGAAACCGTACTCGGGGAGCATCTCACCGAAGGGGTCGTCGTCACGAACGATCCACGGGAGACGGAGCGGATCACGGTCGTCGAGGGCGCACACCCGTCACCGGACGAGGCGGGGCAGGACGGCGCACAGCGCGTGCTCTCGTGCGCCGAGCGAGCCACGGAGGACACGCTCGTACTCTGTCCGATCTCCGGGGGCGGCAGCGCCCTCCTGCCGGCACCCGTGGATGGCGTCAGTCTCGCGGAGTTACAGTCGTTGACGGAGGCGCTGCTTTCGAGCGGCGCGACGATCCACGAGATAAATACCGTCAGGAAGCATCTCTCGGCGATCAAGGGTGGCCAACTCGCTAAAGCGGCGTCGCCGGCGACCGTCATCAGTCTCGTTCTCAGCGATGTCGTGGGGAACGATTACGGTGTCATTGCTAGCGGGCCAACCGTCCCCGACGAGTCGACGTACGCCGACGCACTTGCTGTGCTCGAACGCTACGACATCACCCCTGCGGCGGCGATCCGCACGCATCTCGAACGCGGGGCGGCAGGTGATCGACCCGAGACGCCCGATACGGCCGATCCTGCCTTCGAACGGACTTCTATTCACGTGCTCGCCGATGGGTTCACCGCGCTCGCGGCAGCGCGATCGGCGGCGGAAGAACACGGGTACACGTCGGTCATCCTCTCGTCACGGGTAGAGGGTGAAGCGCGCGAAGCAGCGAAGACACACGCCGCGATCGGCGAGGAAACGCTGACCACCGGCAATCCCGTCGAACCACCGGTCGTCTATCTCTCCGGCGGCGAGACGACGGTGACGATGCACGGCGACGGTGTCGGCGGTCCGAACCAGGAGTTCGTTCTCAGCGGGATCATGACCGCCGATTCCGACAGCATCGTCGTCGGGAGCGTCGATACTGACGGAAAGGACGGGGCGAGCACCGTTGCAGGTGCACTCGCCAGCCGGGTGATTCTCGACGATCGGGAGCGAGCGCGGACGGCACTCGCCGAAAACGACGCTGGCTCGTACTTCATGGAGCGTGGGGCGGTCGTCGAGACGGGGCCGACGGGAACCAACGTCAACGATCTGCGGGTGGTCGTCGTCGATGACGACAGCGACGCCTCGTGAACCCCTGACCCCGACGAAAAATCGGCCGTCAAGACCGCCATAGTTCCCCTGCTCTGCATCGATTTCTATGACAGACTGGCACAAACGGATGGTAAGAATTTAGTTCCCTTGCTGCTGGTGTACTCATACCAGCCGCAAACACTGGTGGTCACTCTGATGTCAGGACAAGAACTCATCTGGCGGATCGCGGGCGGTTCCGGCGACGGGATCGACTCGACCAGCCAGAGTTTCACCAAGGCGCTGATGCGGGCCGGATTGCACGTCTTCACCCACCGACACTATCCCTCGCGGATCCGGGGCGGGCACACCTACGTCGAGGTGCGCGCCGCGGAGCACGACGTGAAGTCGCGTGGCGACGGGTACAACTTCCTGCTGGCGCTCGGCGACAGCTTCGCACGCAACCCCCAGGACGAGGCCTACTACGGTAACGAGGAGGCCAAGCCCCTCTCAGAGAACTTGGACGAGCTTCGGGAGGGCGGCGTGATCGTCTACGACGAGGGCTTGCTCGATGCCTCTGAGATCGACGACTTCGAGCAGCGCGTCGAAGAGAACGACTGGCACGTCTATC
>NZ_AOMD01000036.1 GCF_000336915.1 Halococcus saccharolyticus DSM 5350
GTCCTGGTCGAAGCGATGCGTGCCGGTCCCTCGACCGGGATGCCCACCAAACCCGAACAGGCCGATCTGGAGCACGTCCTCTACACCAGTCAGGGCGACTCCAACCGGGTAGTGTTCGCGCCCGGCAACGTCGCGGAGTGTTACGACCAGGCGCGCGAGGCGTTCCGGGTTGCCTACGAGTACCAGATTCCGGCGGTGATCGTCATCGATCAGAAACTCTCCGGCGAGATGACCAACGTTCCGGAAGCTCACTTCGACCGCGAACCCAACCCAGACTTGGGAAGCACGCTCACCGAAGAGGAGATCGCAGAGGCTCCCCACCACGCTTCGGGGAAGTTCAACCGCTTCCAACACGATCCCGAAAATGGTGTGAGTCCCCGGTCGATCCCCGGCCAGGAGGGCGGGCGCTACCTCGCCTCCGGCAACGAACACACCCCGCAGGGGCATATTTCGGAAGACCCCGACAACCGGGTGGCCCAAACCGACCGCCGACTGCGGAAACTCGATGCCATCCGCGACGATCTCGACAGTACCGACCTCGATCGCCAGACGGCGTACGGTCCCGACGATGCGGAGTATGGGATCTTGGTCTGGGGCAGTCAGCAGCCCACCGTTGAGGAAGCGGTCGACCGTCTGAATGAGGATGGCCACTCGGTAAAGGCGCTCGGCGTGAGCGACCTCATGCCGTATCCTGAACAGGACGTGACCGACTTCTTAGAGTCGGTCAAGGAGTGTCTGGTGGTGGAGATGAACGCGAGCGCACAGTTCCGCGGGCTCACCCAGAAGGAACTCGGACGGTTCGGCGAGAAACTCACGAGCCTGCTGAAATATAATGGGAACCCGTTCGAGCCGGGCGAGATCGTCGAGGGCTTCGACGTCCAAGTGAACGGTGGCAGCGAGCCACCGACGGCCCAGATTCGGCTCGAACCGGCGGCAGGTGATTAATCCATGAGCAAGTCATTCAGCGCGATCGGCAGTGCGGCACAGGACGACGAGATCGACCGCGAGGTGTTCACGCCGGGGATCGAACCCCAGGCGACGTGGTGTCCGGGCTGTGGCGACTTCGGCGTCTTGAAGGCGCTGAAAGGCGCGATGCCCGAAGTCGGGCGGACGCCCGACGAGACATTGTTGGTGACGGGCATCGGCTGCTCGGGGAAGCTGTCGAGTTACTTCGAGTCGTACGGTGTGCACTCGATTCACGGCCGCTCGCTGCCCGTGGCACGGGCGGCGAAGCTCGCGAATCCCGGTCTGGAGGTGATCGCGGCGGGTGGTGACGGCGATGGCTACGGTATCGGTGGCAACCACTTCATGCACACCGCCCGCGAGAACCACGACATGACCTACATCNGGCTACGGTATCGGTGGCAACCACTTCATGCACACCGCCCGCGAGAACCACGACATGACCTACATCGTGTTCAACAACGAGATCTTCGGGCTCACGAAAGGCCAGACCTCGCCCACCAGCCCGAAGGGTCACAAGTCCAAAACCCAGCCCCACGGCTCGGCCAAAGACCCCATCCGACCGCTCTCGATGGCGCTCTCCGCCGGCGCATCCTATGTCGCGCGGACCGCCGCCGTGAACCCCCGCCAGGCGACCGAGGTGCTGGCCGAAGCCATCGAACATGACGGGTTCGCCCACGTCGACTTCCTGACCCAGTGTCCCACCTGGAACAAGGACGCCAAGCAGTACGTCCCCTATACCGATGTTCAGCAATCGGATGAGTTCGACTTCGATGTGTCGGATCGGCGCGAGGCCGCCGAGATGATGCACGAAACCGAGGACAAACTCTACGAGGGCGAAGTCCTCACGGGGCGGTTCTACGTCGACGAAGACCGCCGATCCTACGGCGAAGAAAAGCGCCAGACCGGCGAGATGCCCGAAGATCCCCTCGCCGAGCGGTACTTCGACGACGACTACGATTGGGAACGTAGCTACGACCTCCTCGACGTCCACAAGTAGGGCTATCGGCGCTCCCCTCAACGCACCGTATTCTGATCACGATTTTCGCTGAGAACGAACGACATGGCTCCCTCGAAGCTCCACAACACCAAGATCGTCTGTACACTCGGCCCGTCGTCCGCCGACCGCCAAACCATCGAACGCTTGGTCGATACAGGAATGTCGGTTGCACGACTCAACGCGAGCCACGGCACTCGTGAGGATCGCGCGGCCCTCATCGAACGAGTGCGCGCGGTCGACGCGGAGACCGACTCGCCCGTCGCCGTGCTGCTCGATCTCTCGGGGCCGGAGATCCGTACCGCACCGCTGGACGAGCCGATCGAACTCGAAACGGGCTCGGAGGTGCGGTTTTCCGTCGGCGACACCGCGACCCCGGCGAACGTCGGCCTCTCGGTGGACGTCACGGCCGTCGAGCCGGGCGATCGGCTGCTTCTCGACGACGGGCGGATCGAAACCGTCGTCAGGCGCGTCGAGGACGACACCGTCGTCGCAGCGGTCGAGAGCGGTGGCACGCTCGGCAGTCGAAAGGGGGTCAACGTGCCCGGTGTCGACCTCGGGTTGGACCCGATAACGGAGGCGGACCGACGGGAACTGACGCTGGCGGCCGACCACGGGGTCGATTTCGTCGCCGCGAGTTTCGTTCGGGACGCTGCGGACGTCTACGCCGTCAACGAAGCGCTCGAAGCCCACGGCGCGGACGTGCCGGTGATCGCCAAGATCGAGCGTGCCGACGCGGTCGACCATCTGGACGGCATCGTCGAGGCAGCCTATGGCGTGATGGTCGCCCGCGGAGATCTCGGCGTGGAGTGTCCGCTGGAGACGGTGCCGCTCGTCCAGAAACGGATCATCCATCGATGTCGCGACGCGGGAGTGCCGGTGATCACGGCGACGGAGATGCTCGACTCGATGACTCACGCACGCCGGCCCACGCGTGCGGAGGCCTCGGACGTGGCGAACGCAGTACTCGACGGCACCGATGCGGTGATGCTCTCGGGCGAGACGGCCGTTGGCGACCATCCGGCACGCGTCGTCGAGACGATGGCGACGCTGGTCGGCGAGATCGAGCGAAACGACGAGTACGCGGAACGTATCGAACAGGACATCCCCGAGCCCGGCGACTCCCGGACGGACGTGCTCGCCCGCTCCGCACGGTATCTCGCGCGCGACATCGACGCGACGGCAATCGTGGCCGCCACCGAATCGGGCTACACCGCGCGCAAGGCGGCGAAGTACCGGCCCGACATCCCGATCGTTGCGGTGACGCCGTCGGAGAACGTCCGCCGGCAGCTCGCGCTTTCGGCGGGTGTCCGTCCCCGGTTCGCACCACTCACCGAACAGAGCGAGAACGCGGACGTCGTCATCCGGAACGCCGTCCAGACGGCGATCGACACCGGCGTGGTCGCGACCGGCGACACGGTGGTCGTCCTCGCCGGTCTGATGACCGCGCTCGAACAGGCGAATCCGACGAACATGCTCAAAGTCCACGTGGCGGCCGAAATCGTCGCCTCCGGCCGGCCGGTTGTTTCGGGACACGCCACCGGTCCGCTGTACCACTCGACTGATGGCGATCTCACCGATCTGCCTGCGGGAGCCATACTGGCGCTCCCAGTCGACTTCGACGACGAGTTCGTCGGCGACCCCTCGACGCTCGCGGGTATCGTCAGCGCCCACAAGGGCGTCACGGGCTATCCGGCCATCGTCGCACGCGAACTCGATCTCCCCATGACGAGCGCCGTGGCGCTCCCCGACGATCTCCAAGACGGAACGACGGTGACGCTCGATGCCGAGCGTGGCGTCGTCTACGAGGGCGATATTCCTGGACTCTCTGGCTGATCCGCGGATCGAATCCGACCCGGACCCGAACCGAATTCGACTCCATGCGAACTCCCTCTGATTGCGGTGGAATCCCGGAGTGAACGTTGCTACCGATAGGTTTTACTGGTGGACTGTGTGTGTGCCAATATGGCACCGAACACTGTCGGCTTCGTCGGGCTTGGAATCATGGGGCTACCGATGTCGAAAAACCTCGTGGACGCGGGATACGAGGTCGTGGGTCACAACCGCTCGCCAGAGCCAGTCGACGAACTCGTCGACCACGGTGGCGAACGGGCCGACACCCCGCAGACAGTCGCGGAGCGAACCGATACCGTCATCACGTGTCTGCCGGACTCGCCGGTCGTCGAGTCCATCGTTCGCGACGACGACGGGGTTCTCGCCGGACTGAGCGAGGGGATGACCGTCATCGACATGTCGACGATCTCACCGACGGTCACCGAGGAGCTCGCAGCCGACATCGATGAGGCGGGCGCGAACATGCTCGACGCGCCGATCAGCGGCGGCGAGGAGGGGGCGATCGATGGGACGCTCTCGATCATGGTCGGTGGCGACGAAACCGTACTTGCCGAACACGAGGACCTCTTCGAGGTGATGGGCGAGACCGTGACCCACTGTGGATCACACGGCGCTGGTCAGACGACGAAGGCCTGCAACCAGATCGTCGTCGCCGCACAGATGGTTGGGGTGAGCGAGGCCCTCGTCTTCGCCAGCAAGGCCGGAGCGGATCTCGAAGCCGTCGTTGAGGCCATCAGTGGTGGTGCTGCCGGCTGCTGGACGCTCGACAACCGCGCGCCACGGATGATTCAGGGCAACTTCGACCCCGGATTTTTCGCCTCGTACCAGTACAAAGACCTCCGAATCGCGACCGATGCCGGTGAAGCGTTCGGCGCACCGATGCCACAGACCGAAATCGCCCACGAACTCTACAAAGCCATGGAAACGACCGATCGAGGACGCGACGACAACTCGGGAGTAATGCAGATCATCGAAGACCTCGCTGGTGAGGAAGCGCGCGTCGAGGAGTAGAGCGACGATCCCCATCTGGCTATTTTGCTGCGAGCCTGTCGTATGCGTTGCTTCGACGCCGCCGATGTCGAGATGGCGAGTCGGGTGACCCCTGCTGACGACTGACCACCGATCGAACACCGATACAGGGGTCAGTGACACCTTGACTGGCAGGAATGGCTGATTGGGTATCGATACCGAAAGATACACTACTACATCATCCCATGTCGATAATGGCATATGAGAGTCAACGACACTGTAGGTGGAAAGAGCCAGCGAGGACAGCCCGTCAGCGACGGTCTCGGAGGCGAGCGATGACCGCTCGACACGACGAGCGGCTGCACGACCGGAAGTTCGTCCGCACGTTTTTCACCACGCCGACGGCGGTGGAAGGCGAGGAGGATTCGGCGAAGATGTTGCGGAGCGCAAGCGGGCTCAGCGGGATGGAAGCGCCGGACGTGTGGGTGCCGGACAACGAGGACGCTACCGCCCCCTCGATGCGCGACGAGGGCGCTCACAATATTATCGAGGTCCTCTCGGAGAACGGCGCGGCGTTCCCAAGCGAGATCCACCCGCGGGTGGTGTGGCACCGCGACAGCCCCCAAACCCGGTATCAGGGGTTCCAGCACATGCTCGACATCGCCGATCCCGACAACGGGGCCGTCGAGCA